>JABDAN010000014.1:1228-55644 GCA_013289175.1 Bacteroidota bacterium | reverse complement strand
AGTATTTACAAGACAAGAACCGGTTTGTTGAGTCCTTTGCATCCTACGGAGCCAGATCCTATGATTCTTCGATCGATGGCCGCAGTTCGTTGAAAACTATTTTGAAAGTTCCATTCAGTCTGAGTAAGCCAGAGCTTCAGGGCGCGGCCAATGCAGAATTGAAAATGGCGGGTTTCGGTCCTTTCTTTGGCGGAGCCGTTTGTATTTGCTTGCTCCTGCTTGTTCTTATATCGGCACGCAATTTTAAGAACCGTTCCTTTCAGATCTATGCTTACATAACCGGATTTTTACTTTTGACCGTTTTTATCATGCCCGATCCCTGGTGGGCTAGATTTGTACCCCAGCTTTGGTTGTTTCCCATTCTATTGATCATCTTATTGGAGTATTCCTCCCTGAAGAGAAACGTTTTAAAGTTTATTTTATACGGCTCGGTTGTTTTCAATATTATTTGGGCGCTCGTGAGCATATTGCTCAATATTTTGATCACCGCCCATGTCAACTACCAGATCGCGCAACTGAAAACCCTGACCAGTCCGATATCCGTAGAATACTGCGGATATGAAGACATGCGCAGCAACGCAGTACGTTTTGAAGAACACGATATTCCTTATGTGGAGAAGTTTGTTACCGGAAAGCATATTTATAATGTGATTCACTCCAGTACACGTTTTGAAACCTCCGAGGAGTTACCGGCCGTTCCCAAATCTTTTCTGATGCAACTCAATGATAAATTACACGGGAAAAATGCTGAATAACTAAGTTTGCATCTTATTTGTTTTGAATGCCCAGACAAATTGCGCCGCCCCCTCCCAGTTCAGTCATCACTTCCACGGTGTATCCGATTTTGCTGATGATCAGTTTTTCCCATATGCTCAATGATACCATTCAGTCCCTCATCCCCTCTATTTATCCGCTGGTAAAAACGAATTTCCATTTGAATTTCTCTCAGATTGGGCTGATTACCCTCACCTTTCAGCTCGCAGCATCCTTGTTACAACCACTCGTGGGATTGTATACCGACCACAGACCCAAGCCATTTTCTTTGTTGGTTGGCATGGGATTCACATTTGTAGGACTGCTGCTGATGTCGCGCGCCGGTAGTTTCCCTTTTTTACTTTTTTCGGTGGCACTGATCGGAATCGGCTCCTCCATTTTTCATCCCGAAGCTTCCAAAGTAGCTTATATGGCCTCCGGGGGTAAGAGGGGACTGGCTCAATCTATTTTTCAGGTTGGCGGAAATGCGGGGTCCTCGCTGGGTCCCTTGCTAGCGGCGCTCATCATCGTACCCCTGGGCCAAACCAGTATCGGATGGTTTTCCCTGCTGGCATTGTCGGCCATGATGGTCCTGCTCTTTGTGGGACGCTGGTATAAAACAAATCTGGTCACGCTGAAACAAAAAAATAATTTATCGCTTCCGGATGGTCCCGTTTTTTCCCGGACCCGAATTATTTTTTCCATCCTGATACTGGTAGTCCTGATTTTTTCAAAATATTTTTACCTGGCATCCATGGTCAGCTATTTTACTTTTTACCTGATCGAAAAATTTCATGTATCCGTTCAACATGCCCAGGTTTTCTTATTTATATTTCTATTTTCTGTCGCGGCAGGTACGCTGCTCGGGGGTCCGTTGGGAGATCGGTTCGGACGAAAATATGTGATTTGGTTTTCCATTCTGGGCGTGGCACCGTTCACCCTCGTATTGCCCCATGCCAATCTTGCGTGGACGGCGGTGCTGAGCGTGTTCATTGGGATTATTCTAGCCTCCGCATTTTCAGCCATCCTGGTTTATGCGCAGGAACTGCTACCGGGAAAAGTGGGTATGATATCGGGACTGTTTTTTGGTTTTGCCTTCGGAATGGGTGGCCTGGGATCGGCCGTACTCGGCGTGCTGGCCGACCGGAAGGGAATAATTTTTGTATATCAGGTATGTGCATTCCTCCCGCTGATCGGTTTACTGACGGGTTTTCTGCCGGATATCGGCGGTAAAAAATTCAGGCAATCCCTTTAACCGCCTGCCTAAGATCTCAAAGCCTACCTTTGAAAGGGTGAGACCTACAATATAACAACGCTTCAGACCATGAAACAAGTCAATCTACTGGCAGCGGCCTTCTGCATTGCTTTGAGTACTTTCTTTGCCTCCCCCGTCCTCTCACAAACCGATGTCAAGAAATTTCGGGTCATTGCTTTTTATACGGCCAAACAAGATCTTGCCCATATCAGTTTTGTGCACGAGGCAAACCGGTGGTTCAGCCAAATGGCCGCTTCCTACAACTTTATTTATGATTCTACCAACAACTGGGACAACCTGAATCCCGCATTTCTTTCGCAATACCCGGTAGTTATTTTCCTGGATACGCGCCCGGAAGGGGCGGCCCAGAGAAAAGCTTTCGAAGAATATATGAAATTTGGTGGCGGCTGGATGGGTTTTCATTTTGCCGGATTTGCTTTGACTCCTTCGGAGTATCCGCAAAACTGGGACTGGTATCACAATGAGTTTTTGGGCGCAGGATCCTATCTGAGCAATACCTGGAGACCTACCCCCGCTGTGCTGCGCGTACTGGACAAGCAACACCCCGCAACCCGCAACCTGCCGGACACTTTCCGTTCCTCGGCCAGTGAATGGTACCGGTGGACGCGCGACCTGCGCACCAATCCACAGATTGACATCCTGATTTCCATCGACAGCACCAGTTTCCCCCTGGGCACAGGACCGAAACCCGATGAAATCTGGCACAGCGGATTTTATCCGGTGGTTTGGGCGAACAAAAATTACCGGATGGTGTATTTTAATATGGGCCATAATGATATGGACTATGAACACAAAACCAACCGGGAACTCTCTGAGACCTTTAGCAGTCCTCTGGAAGATTCCCTGATCCTCCATACCCTGATCTGGCTGGGAACAAAAAAATAAATAACACATGAAGACGGTCATCATCACCGGAGGCAATGGAAATCTCGGCAGCGCCGTAACACAATTATTCCTTGAAAGAGGTTATCAGGTAGTGGTTACCGTTAGCAGCGAGAAAGGAAAATCCGGTTTCGCTCCACATCCAAATCTTTATATCTATGTGGTGGATCTCACCCAGGAGAAAGAAACGGCAGCCTTCGTAGAGAAAGCCATTGAGCAATACCAGGTTATCGACGCCGCGCTCTTACTGGTCGGCGGATTCTTGATGGGCAACCTGGATGCTACCTCCACGGAAGATCTTCAAAAACAAATCAGTTTGAATTTTGAAACCGCCTATCATGTTGCCCGACCCCTTTTTAAACACCTGATGAAAAACAAACAGGGGAACATCGTTTTTATAGGATCCCGGCCTGCCCTCAATCCGCTACAGGGAAAAGAACTCACCGCCTATGCCCTGAGTAAGTCACTGCTTTTTACATTCGCTGAACAGCTCAATGAAGCGGCCAAAGGCGTTAACGTGCGCGTGTCGGTTGTGGTTCCCAGTACCCTGGACACTCCGCTGAACCGTCAATCGATGCCCGCTGTCAATCCCGACCAATGGGTAAAACCCTCGGAAATCGCAGAAACCCTGGAATTTCTGGTTTCCGATAAATCCATTTCCTACAGAGAAACGGTGATCAAAATGTACAAGAATGCCTGACCCTTGTGCGAACCGTTCCGTCTTCAAAGATTTCTTCGCCTGGTAAAAAGATATATCTCCGCAGCACCCAGCATGCCGGTCAGGGGCATCAAAATATAAATCCAGAAGGAGGTCCAGACACCAGCGGGCAGGGCGCTGGCAAAACTGCGGGCCGGATTCATTCCAAAACCCGAAATGGGACCAGCGATCACCACAAAAATGCAAACCAGTCCGCCGGCGATCAAGCGGGAAAATTTTCTGCCCCAGGGATAGTCCGATGTAAAAAGAACCATGGTCATCATAATGGCGGCTATGATCAGTTCGGTCATGGCTGCAACCGCGGGTCCGGATTTACCTGGAACCGTAACGACATCAAAGAGCGGGGCGGCCTTTAGATTTTCCCCCATCAAAAAAGCCATTCCATATACCGTAAGAGTGCCCCCCAGGGTTTGGAAAATGATATAAAACAGGGCGTCCCAGCCTCCAATTTTTTTGACCCGTAAAAACGATAGCGTAACTGCCGGATTGATGTGGGAACCTGAAGGACTGGTCAGTGGAGAATAAAAAATAAACAAGGCCGTTGCGCCCATCAGCAGACCCAGGATGCATTGACGGGTAAAGGCTGAAAAATCATGCACCAGCCATCCGTTTTTCCCAAACAAAAGGCCGCTGAAACAACAAGCGGAAACCATAAAAATGCCCAGACCCAGCGCTTCCTGTCCATAAAACTTCCAGTTTTTTTTGAAACTCATTTTCATGAGTGTCCAACTCCCCGAAATTTTATGAACACCGATGTCAACTGCCCGCATGAAATAAGGAATAATGTTTGACTACGCGCAAAATTTCAGCAACACTCCAGGCCTGCGCTATACAACCTCTGGGAAGATGAGGTGCATCTCCGTCAAAGATTTCTGAAATACTACCGATGCAGGCCTCGTTGATATGAAAACTGAATCGATCAATGATCTCTTGGGCTTCGGGTCGGAAGGCCTCCCCTTTTACTTTCATACCCGCATCTATCCAGGGACCCAGTAACCAGCTCCAGACCGTCCCCTGGTGATATACGGAATCGCGGCTGAAAGGACTGCCGCCGTAATGACCACTGTACTTCGGATCGTCCGGAGAAAGACTTCGCAACCCGACCGGTGTGCATAATTTAGCGCGGACCGTATCTAAAACGGCATTGGCTTTTTCTCCTTCTATCAAATGAAAGGGAAGGCTGATGGCAAAGAGTTGGTTGGGCCGGAGGGCAGGATCCGGATTTCCGTTTTCATCCAGATTGTCATAGAGATAATTTCCTTTCTCATACCAGTATTTCTGTTCAAAACTATTTTTCGCGTGGTCTGCTTTTTCCGAAATAGCCTCAGCAGCCTCTTCCTCCCCCTGGAGCGTCAACAGGGACGCGAAAATTTTCAAAGCATTGTACCACAAAGCTTCTATTTCCACGGGTTTGCCCATGCGGGGTGTCACGACCCAGCTGCCGATCCGGGCATCCATCCAGGTCAGCTGCTGACCGGGCAGACCGGCATATAACAATCCGTCCTGGTCCACATGAATATTAAAACGGGTGCCTTTGAAATGCCAGTCGATGATATCTTTTAAAACCGGCAGAATTTCCTGGATAACAAATTCCCGGTCATCGGTTGCCTGCAAATAGGCATAGACGGCATTAAAATACCAGAGCGTGCCGTCTGCGTTGTTGTATTCGGGTGGATCCTGGTTGTCCGTAAACCTGTTGGGTAACATACCCATGCTGACGGATTTGGCAAAGGCAGCTATTATTTTCCGGGCATCTTCAAAACGCCCAGTCGCCAGACACAGGCCTGGCAAAGAGATCATGGTATCCCGACCCCAGTCCGTGAACCAATGATATCCGGCGATGACGGTTTTCAGTGCAACGGGTTTAGTAGGATCGGCCACTTCGAAAACATTTCTTTTCACCACGAACTGGTCGGCAGCCAACACCAACTGACGCAAGAGGTCTCCCGGCACACCCTGCAAGATTGAAATCCTGTGATTTTTCTCGCGGTCAAACAAGGTTTTAGGATTTTTTCCTGATGGATCCTCGGTTGACAGGATGAGGTACAACGAGTCTCCTTGGCGGAGATCCGCGCTAAAAACACCGTGATTGAAAAGGTCCTCCTGGTAATCCAGTCCCCGATATTTTTCCATTTCATAGTTAAAACGGTAGTACCATTTATTCACCGGCGTAAACCGGGAACCCGGTATGGAAATATAAATATCCGGCGCCCCCTGATAAGGCTGGTTATGAAATAGCCCATGGTTGAAATCGACATCCCAGAAAATATTATTGTAGGCATGTTGCAATTGATGGTATCCCCGCGCCGCAATCAAGGGCAACCATTGCATCGTGAACCCGTTTTCGGCCCTCAGCACTTCATAGTGGATCAGGGTCGTATTTTCTGCCTGCACCATGGTGATCGTTTTGCGCAAAAGGATCCCTGGAATTTCATAAGTCCATTCCGGAAAGAAATCCTTGCGGAAGGATTTCAGATACTGAAACCCGCGAGGTGAAATGGCATCGCCATAGTCATTGGTACCCAGTTCATATTTTTTGCCTTCGACCACAATGGTCTCATCCAGTTTTGAAACCAGGAGCATGCGCTGAGCCGGAGGGACAATGGCTGCCATGAGCAGACCATGATAGCGACGGGTATTACAACCCGTCAGACTGCTCGAGGACCATCCGCCCAGCCCATTGGTTTCCAGCCACTCTGTTTGACTGAGGTCGGAAAAATTCTCTGATAAAAGATTATCCTTGAACAATAACATGGTATTCCATTAAAATTACTTACTTTAAAATACGCTAGGATCCTGACTTGCTGAATTAATTCATCGCTTCAAATATCTACACTTGAAAAAACTTCTGATACCCTTCCTCGCCGCCCTGATGGCAGGAGCCTGCAGCAATCCTTCTGGAACCGACACCAAAAGTCCTTCCGCCTCATCGGCGGCAGACTCCGGGATGTCGAACCCTGCCACTGGACCAGACAGTGGTTGGATTTCCCTTTCAGATGGGAAATCACTGGATGGCTGGCATACCTATGGAAAGAAACAGGCAGGGACAGCCTGGAATATCGACAGCGGGGCCATCCACTTAAAACCCGGCGCTAAAAACGGATACCAGACAGCCGGCGGTGGCGATCTGGTCAGCGATTCCACCTTTGGAAATTTCGACCTGCAATTGGAATGGAAAATTCAACGAAAAGCCAACAGCGGAATCATGGTCTTCGTCCAGGAAGATACCGCCCGATACCGGGAAACCTGGAGTACGGGCCCCGAAATGCAGGTATGTGATCCCGACAGCAACGAAGATGCGCACAGTTTTAAACACGAGGCTGGTGATTTATATGATTTGATCGCCTCGACCATTATGTCTGCCCGACCCGCTGGAGAATGGAACCAAGTAGAAATAATCAGTAACCACGATTCGCTGAATTTATACCTCAATGGAACCCATATCATTTCCACCCCAATTTGGGATCCGCAATGGAGAAAATTGATCGCTGGCAGCAAGTTTAAAACCATGCCGGGATTTGGAACCTTTCATTCCGGCCATATTGCTTTACAGGACCATGGCGAAGAAGTATGGTATGGCCATATCCGGGTAAAGAAGTTGTAAGGAGATTATTTTATCTCTAAAAAAGCAAATGCGGCACTGCTACGGCCATTATTTTTTATTTGAATGGCTTTACCTGCCGGGATGTAAAAAAAATCTCCTTTTTTCATGAATGACTTTTCATTGACTCGCACGACGCTGTGTGAGTCACTGGTTTGAATCATGAGTATATCTGCCTTTCGTTGATCCAGAACCATGGACAGACCGGGTGGGAGTTTCATCTGGTAAACACGCACTGGTTTTTCTTCAAAAAGGAATTCAAATATACCCGTCGGCGTCCGGATGGGTGAATCAATGACAATAAAATTTTTACGGGGAAGCTCTATATCCATCACATGAAATTCCGATGTGTCGCTGTTCCATACGCGGTGAATGCGGGGCACCGTATAAAATCCTTCGAACCAAATATTCCCATCGTGCCGGTAAAGCGATTTGGATTGATTCTCTTCCTGGATCACCTGCGAGCCCGTTTTCACGTTGCTTAAGATCAGAAAAACGGAAGGGGTCTGATGGATATGGATCAGCGAAGTGTCCCCGGGCAGGATATGTACATCCAGCAGCCGGACATGTCCATTGTCCAGCACATCGTGGTGGCGGGGTTCCTGACTTACCGGGATCTGTGCGAAGGCGGGAAGAAAAAATCGGAACATACCTATAAGGAGCAAGATTCTTTTCATGATCGCATTGCATCAATTTAGTCCTGAACAAGTTAAATAATAAAATAACAGCTCAGGATATTTGTTCAACGTTCAAACTTTTAATTGATTCCCTGGTCCAGGATTCCGGGTTCATCCGCACAGCCCGGACCGACCCCGGAATTTTACAGTTGATTTTGTCCATTTTTTACAATTAAACTACCTTAGGGAGTTTGGTTTTTTTCTCCTTGTTATTCGAAGAAGTAATTTTTAACCATTAAAACTTGACACATGAAAAAACATTCATTTATTCAACCCGCAAACCGCCGCGAATTTTTAGGAAAGGTTACGGGTGCAGCAGCCCTGGTGGGCGTTACCGGTTTGATGAATCCCGCACGCGCACACGAGACAAAACATTCCGTCAGCTTTTCTGCCGATGATCCCGATGAATGGTTTAAAGGACTCCGGGGTAAACACCGGTTGGCATTTGATTGTACGGAACCGAAGGAAATTTTCCCTTTCGCATGGCCCAAAGTATTTATGATGACCAATATTGAATCCGGAGCTTCGGATAAGGATTGCAGTGCCGTGGTTGTTTTCAGGCACAATGCTTTTCTCTATGCACTGCAGGACAGTCTGTGGGCAAAATATAAATTAGGAGAGATGCAGAAAGTAAACGATCCGGAAACCAAAACTTTTGCACTCAGAAATCCTTTCTGGAAACCCAAGCCCGACGATTTCTCTGCCCCTGGATTGGGAGTCGTTCAACTCGGAATCTCCGATCTTCAGGCAAGCGGCGTTATGTTCTGCACCTGCGATGTTGCCCTCACGGTATTTAGTGCGGTCATTGCCATGAATACCAAGCAGCAGGCGGCAGATGTAAAAAAAGAATTTCTTGCCGGATTGATCCCGGGTATCCCCGCCATGCCTTCCGGTGTTTGGGCCGTCGGCCGAGCCCAGGAGCATGGATGCGGATATTGTTATGTTTGATCGTACATTGGTCTGCAGAAATAATTGTATGCAATGAATGGCAAACGGCTGTTGGCTATAAGCATTGTTTTGTTGCTGGTGCTAACCTGGTTATGGCGCAAATCCGGTTCTTCGGGAGTGGAAACCAAAAATGTGCAGGCCCGCATATCTACGGCCGCCGACTCCCTTTGGGCGGCGCCGGATTCCAGTCAGATCCCTTCAGACGCTTCGGGGGATCTCATCCGCTACGGGAAGAAACTGGTTGTGGCCACCGCGCGTTTTTTTTGGTCCGAAGGGTTCCCTTTCTTCCGGCGCCAATGGAATGAATTGCCAGAACTGTCACCTGAAAGCCGGGACCCAATCCTGGGCCGGTAGTTTTGGAAGTGTGGCTTCCCTTTTTCCCAGAATGAGCGACAGAAGGGGGTCGGCGGAAACCGTTAATCAGCGGATCACCGATTGTTTTGAAAGAAGTATGAACGGAATAGCACCCGACAGCAACAGCCGGGAGATGGTCGCCATGAAGGCCTATATCCTCTGGCTTGGCAAGGACGTAGAGAAAGGTAAAAAACCAAAGGGTACGGGTCTTGAAATATTGCCTTTTTTAGAGCGGGCCGCCGATCCTCAAAAAGGAAAACTGTTATACGTATCTAAATGCCAAAGCTGCCATGGTACTAACGGGGACGGTCAACCGGATTCTGGAGCAGAATACCGGTATCCGCCGCTTTGGGGTCAACACAGCTACAATACGGCTGCCGGTATCTTCCGCCTTTCCAAGTTCGCAGGCTTTATAAAAGACAATATGCCTTTTGGCAGCAATTACGCCAATGAATTGCTTACCACCGAGCAGGCCTGGGACATTGCTGCCTTTGTAAACAGCCAGCCCAGGCCACAAAAAAATTTCAAACAGGACTGGCCCATTATCCAGTCCAAACCGGTAGACTTGCCCTACGGACCTTTTAGTGATTCCTTTCCGGTTTTGCAACACAAGTATGGTCCCTTTCAGCCCATCGCACAGTATAAAAAATCACATCCCCTTTGAACAATCCCCTGATCAGGACAAAAAGACTTGTCATCAGAAACTTAACCCAGGAAGATCTGGATGCTTTTCTTCAATACCGTTCTAATCCTGAAATAACAAAATATCAGGGCTACGATATCATCAATCGGGAACAAGCCATTGATTTTATATCTCAACAGGAGGAAAAAGATTTCGGTTTGCCGGGTGAGTGGAAACAGTACGCCATTGAATCCAGCGAAAGTCGCCAGCTGGTCGGAGACTGCGCGATCCATCTCCGTAAGGATGATCCGCTGACGGCTGAACTGGGAATTACCATCTCCGACCTCTATCAGCGCCATGGATACGGCAAAGAAGCCATGCAGGGACTGATGAACTTCCTTTTCCATCAGAAAAAAATACACCGGATCATAGAGACGGTAGATACTGAAAACGAAGCGTCCATCCGTTTGTTGAAAAGCCTTTCCTTCCGTCAGGAAGCCCATAACATCAACAACATATTTTTTAAAGGAAAATGGGGCAGTGAATTCCAGTTTGGAATGTTGGACAGCGAATGGGAGCAACGAGAAAATGGTGGATGACGGGCTTCATCCTACCTTTGCGCCAATGCAAATACTCTTCTATGAACTTAAAAGTCATCTCCTTCCAAATTGCAGACTCCGTCGACATAAAACTATTCAAGGGTTCTTTTCCGGCCACGATTCACTATGCCGACACCGATGAGATATTTTATATCATTGCCAATCAAAAATATCTATATGTGTTCAAATATGGCATCGTTTGTTTCCTGGGTTATTCCGAAACGGAAATGGCCGCTTTTTTTCAAATGGTCGGACCTTATTGCAAAAACCAGTTTGAACAAGGACTGAGTGACGAATTCGACATAGAAACCGATGCAAAGGACATTCATTATGGATACAATAAAATTGAAATTCCATCGCCGGGTGTGGATGAACTGCGCCTGATCATGTTAAACGTTTCGCAAAGCGTGGCGCTGGATTATTACAATCAGCAAACCAATTCCCTGCTCGAAGAAACCAATTCCCATACCCAGGTGCTGGAGAGAAAGGGCAAAATTGATCTGGGGGGAATAAAATTGAAGAAATATATCGGGCGTACACTTAACCTTAAAAACAAAATCTCAGGCAATCTATACATTTTCGATTCGCCGGAGGAAACTTGGGAAAACGAAAACTTGAACAAACTGGATATAGGATTAAAAAAAACTTTCGACCTGCAGGTCCGCTTCCGCACCATTCAGGAAGGATTGAGTATAGTCAAGGAAAATATGGAATTGTTTAAGGATCTCCTGCAAAACCGCAACAGTGTAACCCTGGAATGGGTGGTTATTATCCTCATTCTGGTAGAAGTGGTCAATATATTTATCAGAAATCCAAAATAAGATCCCGACCCGACGTCAGGGCGCAGCAGGACCACAATTGATCATCTTTCCATTGTGATCTACAAACTTCAGCACCTTCCAGTCCATTTTCTCCAGCTGGTCAACCCCTTCTTTGATCATTAAAAATTGATTGGGGACGATATTATAAAATTCCTGCACGATACCCGATGTAGGCCAGGTAATGGTGAGCTGATCTATTTTCTCTGCCTTTCCGATGCCTATTTCTTTGCGTAAGGGACTGGACCCGAAACTTCCCCCGGAATTGATGTCCATAAAAACCTTTCTCCTTCTTCCGTTTTCGGTAAAAGCCACCGCAATATGGGCACCGATAGCCGAACGATTGGATTTAGTTCCTTCCAATAAGATACCTATCCATTTATTGTTGCCCTGACCGGGATTGACATAAAAAGAATTGAAATAACCATCGCCTGGTACGGCGCCGCCCATTCTTACAAAAATATCCTGGTTGCCATCGTTGTTGATATCGGCAAAAGCGACACCGTGGCCTTTCTGCAAATTACCCACGCGCGCCGATCCGGTTACATCCACAAATTTCTTCCCTTCGATGTTCTTAAACATTTTATTGGGAATAAGGGACCTGAAATCCGGATTGCCGGTACCCAGGTACATGTCCAGCCACCCGTCGTTGTCGATATCGCCAAAATTGGCTCCCATCGCATACACAGCCTTGTTCAATCCCATGCTGTCGGTAACATTGCTGAAGGTACCGTCGTGGTTATTGTGGTACAAATACATCTTGCTTTCATGCGGCAGGTTTCTGTGCAGGGCCTGCGCTGCAACAGGGGCCGCTAGGGAAAGTTGGTTGTCATATCCGCAGGCAAAAATATCGGGCCATCCGTCGTTGTCATAATCCCAAAACCATGTTGGAAAAGTGTAGGTCTCGTCCCTGTCCAAATGTGAGGCATGGGTTGCATCCTCGAATTGGGGGATTTTACCTGGGATTGCCTTGTTTTTTAAAAGGATTTTTATCCCGTCCTGCGTCGATATGAAAATATCCGGCCATCCGTCCCGGTTATAATCTGCTGCAACCACTCCTTTCATGAATGCCGTAAGTTCACAACCCGCCTGGGCGGCGACATTGGTAAAGGTTCCGTCACCATTGTTAATATACAGTTCCGAAGGATTGGGATCCTTATAAGTAGTGGTTTCGTTCCCTATGAAAAGATCCAGCCAGCCATCGTTGTTGAAATCTGCCCAGACCGCTGTCTGGGTTGGATGAAAAGAAAGGAGCCCACTTTCAATGGTTACATCCGTAAAAGTTCCGTCTCCATTGTTTCGCAGGAGCGTATTGGGCTGTTTACCATATTCCCTGAACCAGGCGCCTCTCAACACCAGTATATCCGTATATCCGTCGTTGTTATAATCGGCTTGTATGATATTGAGACCCCCTTTGATCGACGCCAAACCGGAGGATTGTGAAAGATCGGTAAAACTGCCATCCCCGTTGTTATGAAAATAATGCATGGGTTCATCCAATCCCCAGGAAGAAGTAACAATATCCAAATAACCGTCTTTGTCAAAATCCTCCACCAAACTGCCTCCAGCCATACTTCTTGTTCCGTTGATCTCCAGATCAGCCGCAATATCTTTGAAAGGAAGCACACTGGAAGAGGTACCCTCCGTATCCAAACCGGGTATAATCCATTGGGGTGGTACGTGATCGGGATATTCTCCGATGGTCATATACGCAATATTGAGCAACCATCGGCTATCCAGGTCCCCCGAATCCAATGTCAGCAGGTTTTGATACAAGTCAATCGCCTGACGGGTAGCGCTTGGATCGATATATACGCCCATGTTCCGGATGGGCATAATACAGGACTCAGCGGAATGATTGCCTACACAATTATTCCTTTCGCCCATTCTGATATAAGTCAGGGCCAAAAGAGACTTCACCCGGATTTCGGCCGCCCGGTTGGTTTCTGGATTCAAATGGACCAATAGCCCATTTAATAAGACCAGGGCGTCTTTTTCTTGGCCCAATTTGAGCAGGATGTTCGCTTTGAGCAGTTTTGCATCCAATTCTGAATATCCCGGCGCATGCACCTGAAGCAGGGAGTCCAAATAGTGGAGCCTGGTCTGGAGGGCAAATGGATTTTCCTTGTCTTCAATGGGTTTGAGTCCCTGCCTGTAAAGACTGGTCAGTTGCCTTCTGGTTCCATATTTCTTAACAGCCGAGTAGCTACCAATCGCCAAAAGAACAATGAGCACTGCGGCCAAGGGGACGATTACTTTGTTTCTCATACAAGATTCTACCCAAAGGTAGAAAATTCACGGGCAATGACTACTGTAATTGAAAAGCGACAGCCAACCATTTTTGCGTTTATCCCGGTCCCATCTCTCTAATCCGGATCGGTGCGGAAACGGATTTTTCGGATGATTTTCTGGTGAACCGTTTGACCAAGGTAAGATTGACTGCCGCTAGTATCATTCCGCCTGCTATATCATAAAAACAATGTTGTTTGGTACTTAAGACAGACCAGGCAATAAGAAAAAACCAAATCCAACAAATTACTTTAATTGCCATTGGTTTTCTGTCATTGAAAAAATATACCGCTGCCAGCGCGTTGGAAATATGTAAGGAAGGGAAACAATTTAAATTCCTGTCACTTTGGCGAATCCACAGAATAATACGAGTGGACATTCCCGGAGCGTGCTGATAAAAGTATTCGGGTACCTGGGTCGGAAAACCAATAAAAAAAACAAATGCTATGCTCGAGTTCAACACCACGGTCAACATACATTGTTTTGAAACCAACACCCGACTACCCGCAATGGCCAACATTACCAAAAAGAAAAATGACAGATATATATAAGCAAATAAGGCATGATAAGTCACCAGGCTGTCTAGATAGGTTGTGGGAAGTGTTTCGGGTTTGCGGATCACGATACCCATCCCCGCATAATAAAAGAAGGCTGCCGTAGTTTGGGCGATCAAATAATATAAGAATTGCTTTTTTATCACCGGTTGAGTGCTAAAAGTTGATTCAATTGTTCAGGTATCCCTTATCCAGGTTGGAAGGTTTCCCCATCAAGATATGTCTTGCCACCTCGTGTTCGGGAGCGGTTCCGGCTGAATCTTTCTGGCTGAGGATTCTTTTCTGAATCTGCATAAACTTTTTCTCGTTGTCGGGGTGATTGGTTTTCATCAGACGATCCCAAATATTAAAATACAGTCCATAGTTACATTTTACCTTGGCGTGGTGAAATTCATGGTGTGTAACCGTATTGGAATATTTAAACAACCAATGGCGATGAAGCTTGCCGGGTACGATTTCGTATCCGAGGTGTCCGCTGACATTGTTTACCATATTGAACAAAACGATTACGGACAGTGCGACGGGATGCAACGGTATAAAAAAGATAAAGACGGGAAAAATCGCATACAGAATAAATGCCTCTACGCCACTAAAGGAAAAAATGGACCAGGGAGTGGGTGTATGGGAAAGATGGTGTATCCGGTGGACCTTAGGAAAAACCGCTTTAAGATGCATGAACCGGTGAACCCAATAAAAATAAGCGTCGTTGAGGAAAATACAAAAGATCATACTCCCAAAAAAATAGAGCCAGCCATATGCGGCAACCGAATAGTACATTTTAGTATACCCTTTCAAAACACAGGATATGACGATGGCTCCAATGAATGACAACATGGTCATCGTAATCAAAGACCATTTTATTTCATGTCGTATAATTTTTTTATCCGGAACCCGAAGCTGAATTTTTCTTGCCTGCATGGTTTCTTTTTTTAAAACATAAAAAACCCAATAGGCGACTCCGGCCAGGATAAAATACACAAATAAGTAGATGACCAGTATCAGAGCAAATAATTGACAAAAATCCGCCAGTTGCTTCATAAAATATATTTAGAAATTTGGTATGGGAGCTTCCTTAAAAAAATTCTTCCAACCCTGTTCTCTGTGGATCCATTCGGCTATTTCTGTACAGCCACCAAAAAAGTTATGTGTTGGAGCATAGTGTAGCTGACTGGAAATCTTATCGATATTCAAAATACTCTTATGGGTCAGGGACGCAACTGCAAAGGGATTGAAGGCAGCACTAACAGTCATCTTCCGGTTGACGGCAGCAAAAAGGTCAAACAAACCGGCGGGAATTCGGACGGTTCTTAGTTTGTTTGCCAGGACAACTTTCAACAGTGCAGGCAAAACAATATTTAAGTCATAGATCTCGCGGTCTGAAACATTATATATTTCCAATCCGGCTGACTGAATGGTCACACAAAGATTGACGGCTGCTACCAGATTGCTGATATGGGTAAGGGATATCTGCTTTGTCAATTGCTCCGGAAGAATTATCCTGTTGCCTTTAACCAATTTCAGCAGACGGGGTATCAGCAACTGGTCGTATTTCCCATATATGGCTCGGGGACGAAGAATGGATTTCTTAAAATCATGGCGGTCGTGGGATACGGCCTGCTCAGCCAACCATTTTGTTTGTCCGTAGGCAGAAAGCCCGTTGAATTCAATGCCCGAGTCGTCCTCAAATTTTATTTTATTGTCCCTGAAATTATATACCGATGAGGATGAAATATGAATAAAATGACCGACCGAACGGCAGGCTTGCAACACATGCTCAGTTCCTCTCACGTTTACACCATAAGCCTGTTTAAAAGTTATCGTGTCGGAAGCCAAGGCGGCCGCATGAATAACGATATCTGCCTCTATATCCTCTATGGGGTGAAGAATATCCACGGATTTATAGGTGCAAAGTCCGGATACGAAAGGAGGTAAGGATGGTTTTCGGCCAATGCCTCCGACGTGGTGACCGGCGGACACAAAATAATTTGCCAGTGAGGCCCCAACAAAACCGGTAATGCCCGTGATAAATATTTTCATAAGACATTTTTTTTGATATAGTCTACCACGGCGTACCGATCAATTTTATTCTGCCGCCCCTTGCGGGGGATGATCATTTGAAAGATATGATCCGGCAAAGCCTCCTTATCTATGCTGTGCCTGCCGCTCCGCAGCTGGCTCTGAATCCGGGATACATTCAAAGAAGAACCTTCCAGGGCGAGGTAAACTTTTTCATCCTGCAGGGTGTCATCGTACACGCCGACAATGGCCGCCTCTTCCACCCCTTCCATATTTTTTATGGTGTTTTCATACAGAGCCGGATAGATGTTCATGTTGCGACGGATGATCATCTCTTTTTTTCTTCCGTACAAGACCAGGTTTCCGCGATGATCCAGTTCGCCCAGGTCTCCGGAAGCATGCCATTCGCTGGCTTTTTCTTCGTGAAAATATCGGCAGAGTTGTTGGGGTGAATGAACCATTATTTCGCCATCCTGCTCGATTTTTATCCTGACGCCCGCAACCGGGCAGCCTACCAGATCGCCCGGGCCTTTATATTCTGCCTTCTCCCGACCATTGACCGTAGCCACCAACAGGTTTTCAGTCATACCATAGGTACAGGTAACCAGAGTATGAGCGGCCAAGCGATCGATGAGTCTTTTCAAAAACACCGGGTGAACGGGCGCTGAACCAATAAGAATATGCTGCAAGGATGCCGGAAGTTTTTGGTTATGCTGTTCACAATAGTTAATCAGCGGAAGAAAATCACTCGGCGGACCGAAGATGACTCCTATGTTTTCCTTGTCCAGCCATTGCAGGGATTCGGCGGCTGACATATTCTTCCTTTTCATTTTTACAGGCAAGCCAGCCGTGATGCCCAGCAGCATAAAATGCGGAAGGGTAGCCGCCACCGTGGCGGAGGGCTGATTCACCAATAAGTTTTTCAAAACAGTTATGCTGGCATCCAGGCTGGCACCGGTGTGTACAACCCCTTTGGGAACTGAAAGGGTGCCGGATGTATATATGATAACAGTACCTGAAGCATCCGTGCCCTGCATAGTGCTTGTAAAATAGCGGGGGCTCTCCTGCAAAGTGCTGAGATGAACATGACTGCGGGCAATGGGTAGTTTTCTTCCAACCGTTACCAGTTTTGAACCCGGAAATATCGCCGGCGAGGGTATTTTTCTGCCCAGTTTCCTCAATAATTTTTTCAGGCCGGGATGTTCCTGAAGAAACAACAGGCGGCTATCGATAAACATCCATTGGGGTTGGAGTTGTTGAATTTTTGATAGATAGTTCTCCCTACCCATTTCCGGATCTATGAGGGCAATATTACCCTGCAACAACATGATGGCATAGATGATTTCCAGGAATTCCATTCCGGGTTCGGTTGCGATGACAGCCGTATGGTTTAGACCAAAGCCTCGGGATGCTAGAGCGCAACTTATAGTCTGACTTCGTTCATACAGCACTTGGGCTGTGATAGCCTTCCCTTTATCATAGAGAACAACAAAATCCGGACGGGACTCAGTGAGTGTCAACAAGGATCGCAAAAGTGGATGAGGGTTTTGCATTTTACCAGATTATAAGTTGGATGGAAATGCTGATGCCCGATGCCAGGCCAATCAGCATGATCTTGTCTCCTTTGTTTAGTTTCTTGTTTTTGCTGGCATCACTCATCGCGTAAGGGATGGAAGCGGCGGCAATGTTTCCGCGGTCCTGGATCACATTATAAAATTTGTCGGGTCCGATCCCAAGGCCCCCTGCCACGATTTCGAATGTCTTCTTAGAAACATGGTGCATGAAGAAATGATCGATGTCGGCCAGTTTCCATCCGGTTTCTTCCAGACATTTCTCTGCAATCCTGCCCTTGTTCTGTATAAAAACATGCAACATTTCAGAGGTCTTGCCTTCAAAATAAGTTTTCGATTCATCATGCGGATGCATGGATCCGCCCCCAAGAATCACGCAGAGGTTCCAATACTGTCCAAATGAAATCATCTTCTGGCTGTATATGCCGCTGTCGTCAATAGGAGATTCAATGAGGGCAGCAGCCCCTGCATCCCCCAAACTCAAGGCTGCCAGGCGGTTGGATAATTCTTCTTTACCCTCCAAATTAAATTTGATGGCATGGCTGAGGATTTCGCCATTTACGAGTAAAACTTTTTTATAATTGCCCGAGACGATGAAGGCATTGGCCACATGCAGGGCAGTAACAAAACTGTTGCAGGCATTCTTTACATCAAATGCGGCGCAGGTCAGACCCAGTTTTGATTGTATGATATTGGCCGTGGCCGGTTCAATCAAATCACTGCTGGCGGCAGCAAAAATGAGGCAGTCGATCGTCGAGGGATCTATCTGGGAGAGGATCTGATTGGCCGCCTGCACAGCCAGGTCTGAAACCTGTTCTCCGCATTTTGCATATCGACGCTCCTTTACGCCAAATAAACGTTCTATGGAACCCGGTCCAATCAGGTCTTCGTTTGCGTTGACCCAGTTTTCAATTTCTTGGTTTGGTACGATCCGTTCAGGAGCATAGCCTGCGATGGCCGTAATCCGGCTGGTTGGGTGTTTCATATCTCTGCTTTTAAAAATATCCTCCAGGCCCACCGCGTCGCCCAGTTAAATCCATGGATTTCATGGACAAATTCCTTGATATCATTCAGGCAGGTCTTTCCGAAAATTTTCTTGTAATTGCTGTTTGCTTTTTCATAGAAGTGGCGGGCATTGGCTACGCCGCTTCTTTGGTAGATTTGTTCCTTCACATAAAGGGTCCGGAAAAAATATATATTGATCAAAATGGTATAACTGTAAATGGTTCTTTTTATAAAGCCGGCTTTCGAAACATATTTTTCCAGCATGAGCTTGGTAAAAAGGATATGCCTGGCCTCTTCTATATTGTGCAGATCCAGCAGTTTTTTAATGACCGGATAGATATGGGGCGTTTTGCGTACCAAATCTCCGTAACGGTCAGCCAGCATTTCGATGGCCAAACAACACATGAAAGTGATATCATGCGGCAGTCTGCTGACGGTGAATTGGCCAATGATTTTATGCATGCGGGTGGGAGCCAGGGCGGATCCATCCAGTTTTTCTATGGCTTTGGAAAACATTTCCTGATGCCGGAATTCCTCAATCAGTTCCCGGAGGAGAAATTGGTACTCGACCTGGCGGGTCTTCAAAGACAAAATATATCGGTTCAAAAAAAGGCAAAGCAGGCTTTCACTCCAGGCATAAGAATACATGACCTGAACGATTTCATGTCTGCTGATTTCCCTTTTTTGCTGACCAGTAAGCAAATCAAATTCCGGTAACCCGTACAAAGACACGAGCTCATCGGGCATGAACAATTCCTTTTGATCTATTGGTGTCTCCCAGGGAACATAATTTTCCGGCAACAACGGTTTGGTTTTGCTGATGGAGACGAGTCTTTGGATTTGCTCTTCGTAATTCATTTCTGTTAGATTGGTTTGTGAAATGTTTCTAAACAAACCTAACAGCAAGAAATGCCGGATCAAAACGGCTTATTACTTTGCACCGAAGGGATTTATTAAAATCCAGTAATTATGTATACCCTGTGGGTTGAAGGCAGCTAAAACCATTATTAGCACCCGTCGGCCCCTTTTTTTTTGCAGAAATCCCTAAAAATTCCGCTGGGATTATCGAATTCCCCTAAAAAAATTACGGATTGATATATTCAGAAATTTTTGATGTAAGGTTCTCTCAGCCGCCGCTGGATATTTTCGGCTTAATTTCCATCTAATCAGATAATTATCTATCTTCATCCTCCTTGCTGATTTCAGGATGAACGATTGCCTGGCTATTTAAAGAGTCAATTTTTCTCATATGGCCATACGTGTTGCGATCAATCACAGAACGACTTATTCTTACGACCGGTATGTTTCCCTGTCACCGCATATATTCCGCCTTCGCCCCGCAGCCCATAGCAGAACCCATATAGAATCTTATTCTTTCCAGGTTTCTCCCAAGGACCATTTTATCAACTGGCAGCAGGATCCTTTTGGAAATTATCAGGCACGGGTAGTGTTTCCTGAAAAAACAAAGGAACTGAGTATAGAAGTAGAAGTGATTGCCAACCTGACGGTGATCAATCCCTTTGATTTTTTCGTGGAAGAATATGCAGAAAATTTTCCCTTCCAATATACCAAACAACTACAAAGTGAATTAATTCCTTACCTGGAAATAAAAGAGGATGGCCCCCTGTTGAAACAATGGATTGCCGGACTGGATCGGAGCAAAAAAACCATCAACGATTTCCTGGTCTATATCAACCGCAAATTAAATCAGGATATTCACTACAATATCCGAATGGAAGTCGGTGTTCAAAGCTGTGAAGAGACCCTAGAACTTGCGCTGGGATCCTGTCGTGATTCTGCCTGGTTGGGCGTGCAGGTTTTCCGCCACCTGGGTCTGGCTGCCCGCTTTGTGTCGGGTTATTTGGTTCAGCTGACGGCTGACTTGAAATCCCTTGACGGCCCCTCGGGACCGGAAAAGGATTTTACGGATCTGCACGCATGGACGGAAGTGTATGTGCCCGGTGCTGGCTGGATAGGATTGGATCCTACTTCCGGCTTGTTTGCTGCTGAAGGCCATATACCCCTGGCCTGTACCCCGGATTATGTCAGTGCCGCTCCGGTGGTGGGTGCTTCAGATCCTTGCGAAACAACATTCTCTTTTTCAAATACCGTGACACGCATTCACGAAGATCCACGCGTAACCAAACCCTATAGCGAAGAACAATGGGCTGCGATCCATGCAACCGGGTTGAAGGTCGATGAGGATCTCCTGCAGGGAGATCTGCGCATGACGATGGGAGGCGAGCCTACTTTTGTTTCAGTGGACGATATGGAATCGGCTCAGTGGAATACAGCAGCCGATGGTCCCGAAAAGAGGATTCGTTCGCACGATCTGATTTTTAGACTTCGGGAGCAGTTCGGTCCAGAGGGTATGATTCACTACGGATTGGGAAAATGGTATCCGGGGGAACCCCTTCCCCGCTGGCAGTATGGATTGTTCTGGAGAAAGGATCGTTGCCCGATCTGGAAAAATCTGCGACTGGTAGCCCACGAAGCGATAGAAAAAAAATATACATACGCCGATGCCGAACGGTTCGCCAAAGAAATGGCCAAACACCTGGCGGTGAGTGAAGAAAACGTTGCGGTGGCCTACGAAGACATTTTTTATTTTTTATGGTCTGAAGGAAAGCTGCCAGCCAATGTAGATCCCTTAAGAACCGATCTTAAAAATTCCATTGAGAGAAGAACGCTTTCTTCCCTCCTGGATTCCGGCCTGGATAATCCGGCCGGATATACTTTGCCTCTTAAATGGAATTATGACAACAACAAATGGCAGAGTTGTAAATGGGTATTGAATAGGCGCAATCTTTTCCTCATTCCCGGCAATTCGCCCATGGGACTGCGTCTTCCCCTGGATTCCCTGCCTGCCGTTGCAAAGGAAAATGAGCCACAAAAAGTAGAGCGCAGTTTATTTGAAGAGCTGCCCGAACTGGAAAATTACCATGAAACGATTACCGGACGCTACGGCTTGGTTTTCGAGCATCCGGTTAAGAAACAAAAAATAAAATTTCAGGAAAAACCGCCCGAAAAAAAAGACCTTGAAAAGAAAAAAGTCATTGAGGAGGAACAGATTAAACCACTCTATGAGATCCCGGTTATCAAAACCACCCTTTGTGTAGAAGCCCGGGAAGGAATCATCCATGTTTTTCTGCCCCCCACTGATTATCTGGAACACTATCTGGATCTGGTGGCTTCCGTAGAAGCGACGGCCGAAAGCCTGAACATTCCTGTTCGCATTGAAGGATACGAACCTCCCCGGGACTATCGCATGGAACGGCTGGTCGTATCTCCGGATCCGGGTGTGATTGAAGTAAACATTCATCCCTCTGGGAGCTGGAAAGAACTCGTCTACAACATCGATACCTTATATGATCAGGCTTTTCTGGCACGCCTGGGAACAGAGAAATTTATGCTGGATGGACGTCATACCGGTACCGGTGGCGGAAATCATATAACCGTCGGAGGCGCCAAGCCTTCCGACAGTCCACTGTTGAGAAGACCCGATTTACTGGCGAGTCTCGTGGCCTACTGGCAGCACCATCCTGGGCTCTCCTATTTATTTTCCAGTGCCTTTATCGGGCCCACCAGCCAGGCACCACGCATTGATGAAGGAAGGGATGAAAAATTGTATGAGATGGAGATTGCCTTCTCCCAGGTTCCTGAAAATGGATTCGTTCCTTTTTATCTCGTTGACCGCATATTCCGTCACCTGCTTACCGATATCACCGGCAATACCCACCGTTCTGAATTTTGTATTGATAAATTATATTCTCCTGATTCCTCTTCCGGCCAACTGGGCATTCTGGAGCTGCGGGCCTTTGACATGCCCCCACATAAACAGATGAGTTTGCTTCAGATGTTGCTGATCCGCGCCTTGATCGCCAAATTCTGGAGGAATCCATACAAACATGACCTGGTCAGGTGGGGAACCGCGTTGCACGATAAATTTATGCTCTCCCATTTTGTCCAGGAGGATATGCAGGCTGTTGTGCATGATTTGAACCGGGCCGGATATCCATTCCAGATGAGTTGGTTCGATCCCTTTTTTGAATTCCGTTTTCCGCATTATGGCACGGTAAGGATAGAGGGTATTGAAATGGAAGTAAGAATGGGCATCGAGCCCTGGCATGTCCTGGGAGAAGAAATGTCCAGTACCGGCACAGCGCGTTATGTGGATTCGTCCCTGGAGAGAATTCAGGTAAAATTAAAAGGATTCAACGGTGCACGCTATCTCTTACTTTGTAACGGTAACCGGGTTCCCTTGAGAGAAACCGGCGTTAAGGAAGAATATGTTTGTGGTATCCGTTATCGGGCCTGGCAGCCACCGTCGGCTTTGCATCCCACCATTGGAGTGGATACGCCCATCACGTTGGACATCATAGATACCTGGAACAGTCGGTCCATCGGAGGCTGCACTTATTATGTGGCCCACCCCGGAGGGAGGAGTTACGACCGTTTCCCCATCAATGCCAATGAAGCAGAATCCAGAAGAGTAAACCGTTTTGGTGATACTTCCCATACACCAGGCGTACTGCGTCCCGCGCCATACTTTTCCCAGGTTGCCCGTTATATCGATCAAAACAGGCTGCCCTATTATTTTGATGCGCCGGTTTCGGAAATCAACAAAGAATATGTGTATACCCTGGATATGCGTAGAAGTCACCGGCCGAAGGGCTGACTTTACTTTAATTGAGAACTGCTTGTCAGCTGGTATGCATCTAAAAAATTTGGAACGCCATTTTATTGACTTTTTTCCATTTGTTGAACCAATTGCATAGCCTGGTTATGAAATTTCGATGCTTATATTGTTCGTGATCAAATACGGTACTAAATGATCCTATGATCCTAAATAGGAAAAGCCAGCCAATATAAATGCATGCAAATCAATGTCTTATGTAATATTTAGTAAATACTTCAGTATATAAATAAAATTACTAGTAATTTATTCAATATAAGTATAATTTTTACAGTATTTTCGCTAATAGATTGAGTATCATATATGAAAATACTAACGAGATCAATACAAGAGGTCATTGAAACCCTTATTAGCAATCCTTCCTTAAATAAAGTCATCCTGATTTTCGGAACTCGAAGGACTGGGAAAACCGTTTTGATTCATGAAATTCAATCCCAATATAAAAACAAAAGCCTCCTATTAAATGGTGAAGATTTTGATGCGCAAGAGCTGCTCATTAATCGCTCTATTTCCAATTACAAAAGAATCATAGGAAACGCAAACCTGCTAATCATAGATGAAGCACAGGCTATACCTGAAATAGGTGCCATCCTAAAGTTAATGATTGACAATATACCGGAACTCACCATCATCGCAACAGGATCTTCCTCTTTTGACTTACTCAATAAAGCGGGAGAACCTTTAACAGGAAGACAAATACGATTTAACTTATATCCTTTGGCTCAACTGGAACTCAGAACACAAGAGAATGCCATAGAAACCAATCAAAATTTGGAAGAACGACTCATATTTGGCAGCTATCCGGAATTGTTCAATCTGCCAACAGTACAGGAAAAGGGAGCATACCTTCAAAACTTGGTTCAATCCTATCTCTTAAAAGATATATTAGCTTTTGAAGGCATCAGAAGCTCAGACAAAATTGCGAGATTACTGAGGCTTATTGCTTTTCAAATGGGGAATGAAGTATCCTATTCGGAATTGGCTACGCAATTAGGCCTGAATAGAAATACAATTGAAAATTATCTGGATTTACTTTCTAAAGTATTTATAATTTATAAATTAGGTGCATATAGCACCAATGCGAGAAAAGAAATATCCAAAGGAGCGAAATGGTACTTTTTCGATAATGGAATAAGAAATGCGATTATCAACAACTTTAAGTTACCAGTTTTACGAAACGATATTGGCGCGCTTTGGGAAAACTATTTGCTTTCAGAAAGAAGGAAAAAAAATGAATATGAAAAAAATAATATCCAATATTTTTTCTGGAGAAATTACAACCTGCAGGAAGTGGATCTTATTGAGGTGAAAGATGGCAAGATTAGTGGATATGAGTTTAAATATTCTCCAAGTAAAAAGGTGAAAGTGCCCATGGCATTTTCAAAAATATATCCCGAAGCGGATTTTACCAGTATCTCCAAAGACAATTATTTACCCTGGATTGCTTAGTCGATGGCTCGAAATTTTTTACCACCGCGGAAAACGGGTATTGCCTGCATTTTTCAGGCAGAGCTCATGGATAAATTGAAGTTTATTCACGACTGCTTCGGAGATGACAAAAGGATAGAAATCCCCGTAACCCATCCCGCGGCTTAGACTGTTCAGCGCAAAAGTCAGGGGCAACCACCATTTCATGATTTGCTTGAAATCCTCCATATCATAAGGATCCTGCTGGATACTGGCTTGAATACCTTTTGTATTCTGAACCGTTTCGGGTTGGATCCGGATTCCAAAGGAAAAGGCAGTTTCCAGGGTATCCATCAAATGCAGATAATGTGCCCAGGTCTCTGCCCAATCCTCCCAGGAATGTGAGGTCGCATACGGGCTGATGAAATGTTCGCTCCAGTCAGCTGGCGCTCCATTTTGATAATATATTTTAAGCGCCTCCGCATAATCTTTTTGTTCATCTCCAAAAAGAGACCGGTATTTCTCTATGAAGTCTGGATCCTTGCTGAATACCTCCCAGTAATAGTGACCGATCTCATGCCGAAAATGCCCAAGTAGGGTCCGGTACCGCTCGCCGAGATCCAATTTGTGTTTGACCCGTTCGGCTTCATCGGCTTCTTCAATATTTAAGGTGATAATCCCATTGTCATGGCCGGTCATTATTTTTTCCTTTGGAGAGGTATCGGCCATAAAATCAAAGGCAATACCTGTCTCTTCCTCGCCGATTTTCTTTTGGACTGGCAACCGCAGTCGCAAAAGGGAGTATACGAGCCGGTGTTTAGCGATCTCGATATTTTTCCACCTTTTCAGGTTTTCATTCTTGGTTAAATCCGGAATGATCCGGTTTAAGTCACAGGCCTGACAATAGGCTGAATGCTCAGCGACGGGTATGATCCAGTTACAGGTTCCAAACTCTGCATTTTTACAGAAATGAAACTTCTCCTGCTTACGTACACTATCGGAAAATAAATTGTCCTTCTCCAAAACCAGGGTTAGCATCGAAAGACTCACCGCATCAAATCCAAGCGTATATCCACAGTGAAGGCATACGTTGTTTTCAAAATATATAAGACTATGACAGTTGCTGCAGGTATATAATTTCATATGAGTCCCGTCATTCAATTGTTGTACCAGCAAAAATGGGGATGCTGGTTGGAAGATTCTCCCGCAATCGGGGAAATTCATCAGAAATGCTCAAAAAACCCGGTTCACCTCCAAATTCCAACAACATCCATTGCTAGTGTTCTCTTTTTACATCCACCGATACGGTCAATTCATGTGAACCGCTGCTGAGGATAATCCCTTCCATGGGTGCAATATCGGCATAATCTCTTCCCCATCCGATGGTGATGTGCTGGTCGGATACCAGGCAGTTGTTGGTTGGATCAAAATCAACCCATCCCATATTGGTAATAAATACACTAAACCAGGCGTGGGAAGCATCCACACCAATGAGTTTTTCCACGCCCTCCGGCGAAAGTGTTTCAATATAACCGCTTACGTATCTGGCAGGCAATCCCACCGATCTCAAACAAGCGATGGCCAGGTGCGCAAAATCCTGGCAGACTCCCTTGCGTTCAGCCATCAGCTCCGTCAAAGGAGTGGAAATGGTGGTGTGGCCGGGTTTGTATTCAAAATCCTTGTAGATTCTTTCCGTCAGGTCTTTGGCAGCTTCAAATACAGATCTTTCTTTGGTAAAGGACTTGGAAGCATAAAGGAGAATATCCTCATCGATCGGCGTCATCGGCGTTTCAAACAGATACTGTTTAATTTCCAGGGAATCGTTTTTCAATTCAGAGATTTCTTTTTGAACATCCTGGATTGTCGCGTTGTGGTAAACGGGCATTTTCATCTGACCACTGGCCGTTCTTTGAACTTCAGAAGTCACGTTCACAGTCAATTCCCAGTGTTCCTTTTCGATAGAAAAATAAATGACTTTGTTCCCGAAAAAGTCTTCATACTCATTGATCCGGTCAGGCTCCGGCGTAATGCGGATCGATGTATTGTTACAGAACTGCTCCCGGGTATTGCGCGGAACCAGCCTAGCAATATTATGACAGAGGCTAACGGGTTCCAGATAAGAATAAGAGGTGGTATGTTGTACAATGTATTTCATCTTTCAGGCTCTCTTAACGGAGTATGATGGTTTTTGGCGTCAGCTCATGTTTGAAAAATGCTTTCGACAACACACCAGGTATGGCCGAAAGAATATTAAAAATTTTGGATAGAAAAGTATTCAGTTTCGTGTATTCTTCCCCTTCGGCTTTCGCCAGTTCATGTTTGTCGGCCAGTTTAATCAGGGTATCTGCCTCCAGGATCAGTCTTTCGTATTCAGTTAACGAGTAGCTGGCACCATTTTTTGGAAGATTTTGCAGATAAGATTTTAACCGTACGACCTGGTAAGTCAGCGACCTGGGATTATTGGGGTCAAAAAGAAGCAAATCGATTACCAGCAGGTTTTGCAAAGGCCTCCGATATTTATAGCGGTAATTTACCAGACTCTCATTGCTCATCAGCACACTTTGCTGAAGATTGTATTCTACCTGGTCATTATTTTTTTTGACCATTGTGGTTTTCAACATCGTGATCACCAGCAGACTTTGCTCTAATTTCCGACCCAGGTCCAACATGATCCATCCCTGTTCCCGGGAAATACTTTCCCGGTTTAGTCCAATAAAAGCCACGACGGAGGTAATCAGGTTATCGAGTGTATGGATCATTTGTAAATGCCCGTGATGGGTCAGGGGCACACCGTTTTGCAATTCCTCTTCCATACCTCGGATTACCCGCCATGTATCGGTCGACCAATGATCCCTCACTTCATGTATGGCCTTGTGAAACTGTAAAAAGTTGTACTTGATGCCTCCGGGCCTTTTTTCGTTGAAAAGGACATCCTTCAATTCATTCCAGGGATCTGCAAATCTTTCTTCTGCATCCTCACCCACAAATCCTGGTAATGTATAACTGTAGCGCGTGAAGGATTGAAACAATTTTCTTTCGGTTTCCCGGTTATTTTCTGTCAGGAGTTTATTGCCTTCGGCCAAAAACTGCATCACCGTTCTCAGGAAACGGGCATTGCCCAAAACACGTTCTGTATACCGGCCTACCCAAAACAGGTTTTCTGCTGCGTGACTGGGCAACATATCGTTGTAGGTTTCGGCAACGTCTTCCGGAATTTCTTTGAGCGCATTGACGACCCTTCCGGGTTCCGGTGAAATAATCCAGGCGTCCTTACTAAAGCCGCCTGACTGACTGGATATAATAAAATTACTGGCGTCCGAAGATGAGCGGACCAGACCGCCCGCCATCGCCAGGTATTGATCCTGATTGCTGACCAGAAAGCTCCTGTACAATACTTTTTGTGGTACAATCCTGCCATCAATCAAGGAGGGACTCAAAGAAATCTCTACTTTTTCTTGTCCGACATACATGGCTGGATTTGCTTTTATCAGCTGTTTACAGGCTTCCAGTTGTATCGGTGAAAGGGAAGCGCCGTCGATCGATGAGCTGCCCGTTGGACTGCGGTGGATTTTTTTTATTACCAGAGACTCAATGTGATCCAGCACATAGGAAAGTTCCTTGGGCTGCCCGCACCACCAGGAAGCAATCGTCGGTAAGATCAGATCCTCTGATAAAAAATACCGGGAAATCTGTTGGAGAAAGGGCATCAAGCCCGGATTTTCCAGCACGCTGCTGCCCAGCGGATTGGCGATACTTACGTTTCCACTGCGTGCACATTGCAACAGACCTGGAATACCCAGCTGGGAATCCGGTCTTAGTTCCAAAGGGTCGCAATACACATCATCCACCCTGCGCAAAATGACATCTACCCGTTCAAGGCCACCCAGGGTCTTTAGCCAGACAAAATTATCCTTAACGATCAGGTCATTACCCTGGACCAGGGTAAAACCCAGATAAGATGAAAGATAAGAATGCTCAAAATAGGTTTCATTTTTTGAACCGGGTGTGAGAATGACGATGCGCGGATTGAGATTTCCGTGCGGCGCAATTTCGTTCAGTCCGTTCCTAAGCGAAGTAAAATAAGGCGAAAGATGACGAACCTTTAATCCGTTAAACAATTCCGGAATAACGCGGGTCATCGTGGTCCTGTTCTCCAGTGCGTATCCAGACCCGGAAGGAGCCTGTGTGCGATCGTTTACGACCCACAGTTTTCCTTCTGTACTCTTGGCGACATCTGCCGAATACAGAATTAACTGGTGCTTTCCGGGTTGTTTGATTTTGTTGCAGGGCCTTAGAAATCCGGAATGATTATAAATGAGCTCGATAGGAATGATTCCCTTTTTTATCAGGTTTCTTTCGCCGTAAATATCTTCCAGCACCAGGTTTAAAAGTTGCGCCCGCTGAGAGAGCCCTGATTCAATGGAATTCCATTCTTCCTTGCTGATCAAAAATGGAATGTTGTCCAATTTCCAGGGTCGATTTAATCCATTTGGATCTCCATAAATATTATAGGTCACCCCATTCTCCTTCAGCAAACGAAGCGTGTCGCTGTTACGGCTAAGGATTTCCGTTTCTCCCAGTTTGATATAGGTCTGAAAAAAAGTTTCCCAGTGCGGGCGAATTTTCCCATCCTCTCCTACCAGTTCACCATAAGACTGATGAATATCGAAGTAGTCCCGGAAAATAGGGTTGGCGAGTAGATTCGGAGTCATTTTTTCCGTTGGAGTGAGCGTGCAGTCAGCCATCATCTGTTTAAAAATAGGAAAAATAGGGGTTATATTTAAGATCTTTTTCAACACGTCCCGTGGATAACATTCCAGCCATGCGGCTGAATGCTTGGCGCAGGACTGGTCCTTAAAAATTGCAATTCATTTTCATGACAAATGCAGATGGAATCACGACTCCGTCAAAGCACCCCGAGCGGATTTGGTGGATAGACTGCCTGCGCTCTTTTATTACCCTGCTGGTGGTCGCCCATCATTCTTCCCTCGCCTATACCACCTTTGCCCATGCGGACAAACGAGCTTATATATTGTCTACCGCACCCATTGTCGACCATCAGCGATGGGTGGGTCTTGACATATTTGAAAATTTCAACGACATTTTTTTTATGGCGCTGATGTTTCTCATCGGAGGATTGTTTATCACAAAGGGTCTGCAGAAAAAAGGGACAGGATCCTTTGTTCGCGACCGTTTTTACCGGTTGTTGCTTCCTTTTCTGGTAGCCGTAAGTTCTTTGATGTTGCTGGCCTACTACCCGGCCTATCATGTTATGCATCGGGATGGCGGTATCCGCGATTTTTTATTTGATTTTTTTAAGGTCGAAGGGTGGCCACCCGGACCACCTTGGTTTATCTGGGTACTTTTTTTGTTTAATCTACTCCTGGCCCTCTTTAGCAAAATGGGACTCCCCCTTATCATCGAAGCAGGAAAAAAAATGCAAAACTTAAAAGACAGGCCCCTTTTGCTTCTGTTACTCTTTGTCTCGATTGTTTGGGTATTATATGTTCCCCTCTCCTGGATCCTGGGTCCGTACAGCTGGGGAGCCTGGGGACCTTTTGCCTTTCAAAAAAGCAGGCTGCTTTTGTATTTTGCATTTTTCCTTATGGGCTCCATCATCGGCAGCGAAGATCTTAACCTAGGAATTTTTTCCTTATCAGCTCGTTTTGAAAGAAAATGGCCCTTGTGGACAGGTGGCAGCCTTTCCTTTTACGGTCTGCTGGGGTTGATCGAATTCAAATTTACTCACGGAACCGGAACCTATGGATTTGGAACGCTGGTTGATAAAATAATATACAGTAGTACCTATTGCTTGTCCATGTGTTTTAGCTGTCTGGCTTTTTTAACGCTCTTCAGGAGATTTGTCGTCCGACCCGGAAAAATCTGGATTTCTCTTGGTGACAATGCCTACCTCATTTACCTGGTTCATTATATTTTTGTAATATGGTGTCAGTATGGTCTTCTTTCCATTCAGGCACCGGCCGTCATCAAATTTGCAATTACATTTATATTTTCCCTGGCAGCGAGCTGGTTGGTCAGCAGCCAACTGCGAAGGATTCCCGTAATTAAAAAATATGTTTAAGCGACGAAACCCTGTACGCGTCTCGCTATTTTTGCTAAATTGTCCCTTATGAAAAGAAAGTCTCTGAAGGCCTGGTTGACAGCCATATGGATCATTTGTTTTTTGGGCACAAGCGCTCAATCGGTTCCTTTGCCCAGGAGCGTTCCTGAGGAAGAAGGTGTTTCCTCCGCAGGTATTCTTCGCTTTGTAGAAGCCGCCGAAAAAAGCAAGAACGAACTCCACAGTTTCGTCATTCTCCGTCACGGAAAAGTGATTTCAGAAGGATGGTGGAATCCCTACAAACCCAGCTTGCGCCAATCGGTGTATTCGGCCAGCAAAACGTTTACATCAACGGCTGTAGGACTCGCCATTGCGGAAGGAAAACTCAAACTAACTGACAAGGTTATTTCGTTTTTCCCCAACGATCTTCCCGATTCCATTTCGCCCAATTTGGCAGCCCTCACCGTCAAAGATGTACTCATGATGTCCGATGGCCAGTTTCCTGATCCCACACCACTTGTCGGGAAATCCAAAAATTGGGTAAGAGCTTTTTTGACTTACCCCATCGCCAATAAACCCGGAACCGTATTTTTTTACAATTCCCTGGGGACTTTTATGTTGTCAGCCATTGTGCAAAAAGTAACGGGACAGAAAATAGTGGACTATTTAAAACCGCGATTGTTTGAACCCTTGGGTATTCAGGGAATAGACTGGGAAGAAAATTTGATGAGCCAAAACACCGGGGGGTGGGGATTGAGTGTAAAAACAGAAGACATGGCCAAACTGGGTCAACTCTATTTGCAAAAAGGTAAATGGAATGGAAACCAGATTCTGCCTGAGGCTTGGGTAGAGGAAGCAACCACTGCAAAAATTATCCAACACCCGGATCTTTCGCAGGCAAAAAAAGATTCCAGCGATTGGGAACAGGGCTATTGTTACCAGATCTGGCGTTGCAGGCACAACGGCTACCGGGCAGATGGTGCCTACGGTCAGTACATCGTCGTATTGCCGGAGCTGGACGCAGTAGTTGCGATACAGGCTGAAACCAGCGATTTGCAAAACGAGTTAAACCTGGTTTGGGATTATATTTTGCCCTCTATAAAAAAGAGCAAACTTCCGCGGGATGAAAAAGCCGAATATGCGCTCAAAGCCAAAGTAGCCAACCTGGCCATTGCTCCAGAAAAGGGAAGTGCTTCTGCAATGGCGGCCAACAAAAATTTCAATAAGTATTTTGTTCTTCAACCCAATGAAAACAATATTTCAACCATTTCCTTGCAAATTAAAGACAGCGTCTGCCATTTTACCATGAATGCCGGCGGCGAAAACTATAATTTTTATTACGGAGCGGGATATTGGAAATCCGGGCAGACCAATAAGCCCGGCCCTTCTCTGGAATCCAACGCCAAAGAAAATTTTGCTTTAGAATCTCCTTACAAAGTGGAATCCAATTTCTTTTGGTCGGATGATCAAACCCTGGTGATGAAGATGCGCTACATAGAGAGTCCGCATACCGAAATCACAACCTGCCATTTTGATGGCAGCAATATCACTGTAGATATCGCCAGAAGTTTCGACTTTGGGTCAAAGAAATCTGTGATGAATGGGGTCGTAAAATAGAAAGACAAATAAATACTCATGAAGCGCCCCCTGTTTCTGCTGATCTCAGCCCTTGGTTCTTTTGTTTTCGGAGCCTTGATGTTTTTTGGCCCGGCTGCTGCAGCTCGACTTCTGGGGATAGCCCCGTCTGTGGAGACCTTGTCCGTGCTCCGAGGGATGGGAGGGCTCATCATTGGCATGGGTATGATCAATTTTCTGGTTCGTCATTCAAGCGATGAACATACACTCCGTATGGTTTTTCAAACCAATATCCTTACCAATGCTCTTGGATTAATGGCTGATTTCTGGGGCATATGGGATGGTGCTTTAAAGATGTCCACTATGGCGCCGGTTGAAATTACCCACCTGTTCATCGGCTTGGGATCATTGTATTACTTGCTGAAAACTGAAATAAAAAACGTCGTCAGCCACTGATTTGCAATACATCCTACCGACCGGCTGGTCGATCGCGTTGCGATTTCAATTCCTCTTTTTATTACCTTCAGGGATAAACCCTCCGGTATGAAGAAGCTTATCCTCTGCATCCATATTACCCTGTCCTTTAGCGCATCATCCTTTTGCCAAAAGTTGAATTATCCGTTTACACCCACCGTAGATACCACCGATACTTATTTTGGAACAAAGGTAAAAGACCCTTATCGCTGGCTGGAAAACGATTCGTCGGAACAAACAAAAAATTGGGTCATAGCTGAAAATAAAGTGACTATGGGTTACATCGCCCAAATTCCTTTTCGCGACCGGATAAAAAAGGAACTGACAGCAGACTACAATTATCCGAAACTATTTGCTCCTGTAAAATACGGTGATTGGTATTATTTTTTTAAAAACTCGGGATTGCAGAATCAGGATGTATTATTTAGAATGAAAAATGCCTCAGATACAACCACCGCCGAGCTTTTTTTGGATCCCAATACCTTTTCCAACAACGGCGCTGTCACCCTTCAGGAATATGATTTCTCTCCGGACGCCTCGATATTTTCTTATCTGATTTCCAATGGTGGATCAGACTGGCGGGAAATTATCGTGAAGGATACAAAAACGGGTAAACAACTCGGGGATACGATCAGAAATGTAAAATTCAGTGATGCCTCCTGGAAAGGCAACGATGGATTTTATTACAGCACCTATATAATCCCCGAAGGTCAGAATAAGTTGGTGGCGGAATCTGACCACCATACCATATTTTATCACAAACTAGGAACGCCGCAAAGCCAGGACCAGTTTATCTATGGAGGTGACAAACAACCACACCGCTACCTGTTCGCAAGTGTAACTGAGGACCAGCACTACCTGATTATTTCGGCTTCAGAATCAACCTTTGGCAATGAACTATATGTGGAGGACCTGACAAAAAACGAAAGTCCGATTCGACCCATTGTCACGGATCTGCAAAGCAACCAGTATGTGGTGGATACCCAGGGCGATAATCTATATATTTCCACCAACCGGAATGCACCCCACTATAAGATGATTCGTACAAAAGCCGATAACCCGACACCAGAAAATTGGCAGGACCTGATTCCAGAAACAAACAATGTGGTAGAATTGTCGAGTGGCGGCGGATATTTTTTCGCAAAATATATGGTGGATGTCAAGTCTCAGGTCTTTCAATATGATATGGACGGGAAAAAAATACGGGAAATAAAATTTCCAACAGCTGGCACTGCCAGTGGGTTCGGATGTTTTAAAAATCAATCTGAATTTTTTTACGCCTTTACGTCCTTTACCTATCCCAGTACGATCTACCATTACGATATCAAAAGCGGGAAATCTGATTTTTACAATAAACCCGGCGTTCAGTTTAATCCGGAGGACTATACCACCGAACAGGTGTTTTATACCAGCAAAGACGGCAGCCGGATACCCATGTACATTGTATATAAAAAAGGCATCCATTTAAATGGTCTAAACCCCACCTATTTATATGGGTACGGCGGATTTGACATCAGCGAAACACCCCGTTTTTCAACCTTTCTGATGGTTTGGCTCAGACACGGAGGTATTTATGCGCTGGCCAATATCCGGGGTGGTGGAGAATATGGAGAGCAATGGCATTTTGCCGGCACCCAGATGCACAAACAAAATGTATTCGATGACTTCATCGCGGCCGGAGAATACCTGATTCAAAAAAAATATACCTCGAGTCCTTTTTTAGCCCTAGCAGGAGGCTCCAATGGCGGATTGCTGGTGGGAGCGGTCATGACACAGCGGCCCGACCTGATGCGGGTTGCCTTGCCCTCTGTCGGCGTACTGGATATGTTGCGTTACAATAAATTCACCGCGGGAGCCGGATGGTCTTCGGACTATGGAACAGCAGAAGACTCACTGGCCATGTTTCAATACCTGTTGGCCTATTCGCCCCTGCACAATGTAAAACCAGGGGTACAATACCCGGCCACTTATATCTGGACAGCAGATCACGATGACCGGGTCGTTCCAGGTCATTCACTCAAATTCGCCGCCACTCTTCAAAAAGACAACGGTGGTAAAAATCCGATCTTAATTTCAATACAACACAACGCAGGTCATGGCACAGGGATGGACACCGAAAAGATACTCAATGAGAGTGCAGATACTTATGCATTTATATGGTATAACATGGGGGTGAATCCTTTCCAGTAGGAATTTTTCTGTTTTTCCCATCGGGTCATGGAATGGATTCATCCACCAATTTCTTCAAGGTAAAATAGCGATCCTGGCGGCCCTTGGAGCTGAGATAAAACGTCATCAGAAAAGCGCAGTATTGGTGATCGTTGTCCACCCAGGGAAAACTTCCAAATAGCCCGGGACTGGTTACCCATTTGCTGGGTTCATCCTTCGGGGTATCTTTTAGGACCCATTCTCCGAAACCATATCCCATACCGTCGGCCTGTTCGGGTATGTATTCAATTTTTACATCCGGCCCCAATACATTTTTCTCCATCCGGTTAACCGATTCAGGGGATAGTATTTTTTTCCCCTGGTATGTTCCTTTATTTAAAATCATTGTCAGGAAGTGGAGATAGTCCACGGGTGTACTCACGGCTCCGCCCGCTGGAAGAACCAAAGCTCGATGGCCAAAATCGGTATTCTTCATCTCCAGGGGCTGCGTGATGCGTTCTTCAAACAGGGTTTGGAAGGACTTTCCACTGATTTTTTCGATAACCGATGCGGCAATTTGTAACCCGACACTGCTGTAGTGAAAAGTTTTTCCCGGCTCACCCTCCATCGGCATCCCGGCAATTTCTTCCAGGGCGTCCTGCATATTCTTCATATTTTTTACTTGCTTTAAACTCTCTCTGAGGGGAGGCGCCTTTATCCCGGTCAGGTGGGAAAGGCAATCGGCGAGGGTGATGTTTCCCTTGCCCTTTGCGCTTAAAATGGGTAGGTACTTTCCGACTGTATCGGAAAGCTGCAAGCTGCCCTCATCTACAAAGGTCATAACCAGGGCAGCACTAAACCATTTGCTGCAGCTGGCTACCGGTTGGGGACTATCCAAGGTATATTCGGATACATCCGCTTGCATGCCTTGTTTTTTTGCGAGGTATTTGTCCAGGGTCTTTTGGCCAGGACGCATGTCTTTGACCGACTTGTCATACAGGATCTGGCCATTCTTATAAATCACTAAAATGGCGCGGCCGCCCATGGCTTTTGTCTGGTTTTCCATCCAGTCATCCAGTTTTGTAAAGCGGGATTGAGCCGTCGATGGGCTGGTGAGTCCGATCAATAGGATAAAAAAGCCAAGTGGGTAAAGGAAGCGCTTCGCCCCTTGAGTAGCTTCATTCATAACCATGGAAATTTCAATAAACAGACTCGATAAAACGGGTAAGGTTTAAATCTTTTTTTCCGGGATGGGTCATTGAATCACAAATCCGCTGTGTAAGACGGTATTTGCTACTTTTAGTCAATCAAAACCCACTTTATGGCTTCAGTCACCTTACTTCGGTTAATCAAACCCAAAATCCTGGTCTTTATTGTTTGCGCGTTGTTGGTTGGGAAATCTTCGGGACAGAAGATCCTTCGGGTGGCCATTGCCGGCATGGCGCATGATCATGTTCACGGCATTTTAAATCAATATAAAAAAGGAGAAGTCATCCTGACGGGCATTGCAGAAGGAGACCGACAGCTCGTCGCCCGTTATAAAAAAACTTATCAGCTGGCCGATTCTTTATTCTATCCTACTTTGGATTTGTTATTGGCCCACAGCAAACCTGATGTGGTCTTGGTCTATACGCCCATATCAGAACATATCGGCGTAGTGGAAATCTGTGCGCCGAAAGGAATTTCCGTGATGGTTGAAAAACCACTGGCCACCACCGTAAAAGATGCAGAACGAATGGCCCAACTGTCCAAACAATTTCATGTTTTTGTCCTGACCAACTATGAAACAACTTGGTATAACAGCAACCAACAGATCTTTACCCTGGTCAATGACCAGCACGCCATTGGTTCTATTAGAAAAATGACCGTTCACGACGGGCACAATGGTCCGCAAGAAATTGGATGCAGTCCCGATTTTCTAGGCTGGCTCACAGACCCCGTAAAAAATGGTGGCGGTGCTTTGATGGATTTTGGCTGTTACGGCGCCAACCTGATGGTTTGGTTGATGAATGGGAAAGCCCCGATCGCCGTGACTGCCCTTACCCACCACCTCAAGCCACTCATTTATCCATCGGTAGAAGATGATGCGACCATATTATTGGAATATCCGGATGCCACAGGCATCATCGAAGCATCTTGGGACTGGCCATTCGGTATCAAAGACCTGGAAGTGTTTGGAACCAAGGGTTATTTGCATGCACTCAATGGCAATACCTTGGTAGAAAGAAAGCAGGACAGTTATGAAAATATATCCGTGGGCTCGGCAGCCTATCTCAATAACATCCCCTACCTGACTGATGTACTCAGTGGAAAGCTGGATCCGGGTCACGACCTGTCTTCTCTAGAAAACAATCTGATCGTCGTTCGAATTTTAGAATCGGCCTTGATTTCCGCAAGAGAAGGCAGAAGGGTTAGCCTGTAAGGGATATTTTACCCAGGTAGAGAGAACCTTTTATCTTCCAAGTCGCCGGACAACCGCACACCCCGTACCGAAACCGGACAGTTGTCACCCATATTCTTAAATTAAGGGATTGATAATCAGCCGCTCAATGAGTGGCATTTTCTTAGCTGCCTTTAACCGGAAATATTTTTCCAGAAAAACTCCCATCTATGTTCAGGAACTATTTTAGGATAAGTCTAAGAAACTTAGGGCGCAATAAGGTCTATACGGCCATCAATATTTTGGGCCTGGCCATGGGTATTTCGATTTGCTTAGTCATTTTTGTTCTCATTGGTTTTGAATCCAGTTTTGATAATTTTCATAAAAAAGAAAGCAGGATCTACCGCGTCCTTACCGAATATCATCACAGCGATAGCAAGGATATCTTTTATGGCCGGGCCGTTCCTTTCGCTTTACCAAGAAGCGTTCTTTCCAATTTTAAAGAGCTGGAAGCCGTTGCTCCCATTTATGTGGATTACGACGTGCAGCTTTTGGCATACCAAGGGGAAGGCATGTCACCCAAAAAATTTAAAGAGGAGCGCGGGGTTTTTTATACCAACCCTTCTTTTTTCAACCTATTTGATTTCCCCTTGCTGGCCGGTTCCTATGCATCGCTTCGGGATCCCGGAAACGCACTGCTGACCCAGGACATTGCTGAAAAATATTTTGGAAACTGGAAAGACGCTATCGGCAAAACACTAAAGGTCAATAATTCGACTACCATTAAAGTGAGCGGTATTTTAGCCAAAATTCCGACCAATACCGGGTTCCCGATACGTGTAGCAATCGCTTACGGCACCGGGTTTACCAAGGATTTTTACAGTTCAACCAATTGGGACGGTACCAATTCTGCCAGTGGCTGTTATGTATTATTGTCTCCGCAGGTCTCTGCCCATGATTTTAACCAACGACTGATCGCTTATTCCAAAAAAATGAAATCCCCGGACAACAAAGATGTCCAGACGATTCAACCGCTGAGTGCCGTACACTTTGATACACAGGCGGGAGATTATAGTGGAAAAACCATCAGTCACAAGCTGATCAACGCCCTATGGCTGATAGGTGCCTTTATTCTTTTGATTGCCTGCGTTAATTTCATCAATCTATCTACCGCCCAAGCGGTCAATCGTTCAAAGGAAGTGGGTGTGAGAAAAGTACTTGGAAGCAATAAGTGGCAGTTGAAGTTGCAGTTTCTCTCAGAAACCTTTCTGATAGTCCTGGCTTCCATTTCCATAGCTTTTGTGCTTGCCTTCCTGGCTTTGCCCTACCTCAATCATTTACTGGAGATCTCCTTAAAGATCACGGAAAACAATATTGTTCCCATCATCCTCTTTCTTATCATCCTGACCTGCGCCGTCACGCTGCTGGCAGGATTTTATCCTTCGGTAGTTCTGGCTGGATTCAATCCCATTCATGCCTTAAAAAGTAAAAGGACAGCCAATACGTCCAAAGGATTTACCCTTCGAAAATCCTTGGTTGTGTTTCAGTTTATCATCGCTCAGTCGCTGATCATCGCCACCCTGGTTATTGCCAGACAGATGACATTTTTTATCAGCCAGCCCTTGGGTTTTGATAAATCCGCTACGGTCAATATACCCATACCCTCGGACAGCCTTAGCCGGACTAAACTGGATTTTTTGAAAAAAGAAATAAAATCCATCAATGGAGTACAAAACATAAGTTTTAATTCCAATACACCCGTGGAAGACAACAACGACAGCTGGACCAATATCAAATTCGATCACGCGCAAAAAGAAACGGAATTCTACTCCATTTTCAAACTTGCTGACAACGACTATCTGCCTGGTTTTAAACTACCGCTGGTAGCAGGCAGAAACCTCGAACCCTGTGACACTTCCAAAGAATTCCTCGTCAATGAAATGCTCTTGCGTAATCTGGGGATTACCGATCCAAAAAAGGCACTCAATAAGCAGATCTTTGTTTTTGATCACGCCCAGGGTCCGATTGTGGGTGTATTGAAGGATTTTCATACCCGTTCATTCCGGGATGATCTGGCACCGCTGATCATCACCTCCTACAAGGACTATTATTCCGAAGCTTCTGTAAAACTGGACTCAAAAGATCTGGCATTGTCGATTGGCACCATCGCAAAGAAATGGAATGAATCTTTTCCGGATTTTGTTTTTGAATACAAGTTCATGGATGAAAAAGTAGAAAGCTTCTATAAGCAGGAAAATCAACTCAGCCAGCTATACAAAATATTTGCCGTTATAGCCATTTTTCTAAGCTGTCTGGGTTTATACGGACTGGCCTCCTTTATGGCCGTGCAAAGGATTAAGGAAGTGGGTATCCGAAAAGTGCTGGGGGCTACGGGTTCTAATATCGTCTACCTGTTTTCAAAGGAATTTATTTTCCTGATTTCCATTGCCTTTTTCATTGCCACTCCCCTTACCTATTATTTCATGCATCAGTGGCTGCAAAACTATCCGTTTCGCATTGAACTGAGTGCCTGGATTTTTCTCGTCGGTGGCTTGAGCTCGATCGTCATTGCCTTGACAACCGTCAGCTTTCAAGCCATTAAAGCATCGTTAACCAATCCAGTCGCGAGTCTACGGTCTGAATAAAGGTTGCCTATTTTTTTGGATGTCTTAGCGGCTGCTGCGGTTGATGATATCAAGCTGACGTTTAAAATCCTTAAAGCTTGGCTGAATGCTACCAATATAGGGATTGTCCAAATCCCGGATACTCTGAATACACAGGGAGACAATGACCAGGAAAATAACGGGAACCAGAAAATGCCGCCGGTTGTTAAAACTGTTCAGAAAACCGACCAGGATGGCGATGAGCAGGGAAGAAAAAACGAGCAGGATAATGATCAACGGCGGAGTTCGCTCGTCATAGGAATTGATCATGCGGTAAAAAAAACCATTCAATTGGTTTAGATAAGGCATAATAACCAAGACATCATTTCTTGACAGGGTATCTTTTTTGGCCTCCATGGTCAGGACCGTCAGATACCTTCCGTTGATGTCTTCCATGGAATCCTGCAGGTTTTCTTCACTGGCCAAATAATTCGTTTTGAAGTCGCTCATGATCGTCAGGTAACCGATGAGGTATTTTTTAGTTTCCTCTTTCAGGGAATCATTGGTGATCAGGCTTACCCTTCGAAGGCTTGCCGTGGCGTCGCGCATGTTGTTGATCAGGACAAGCCGGTCCCGCATGAGATTATTGGACGCAAAAAATGTAAAGGACAACAGCAGGGAAAAAATGGCGATGACGGCGCCTTCAACGCCCGATGATTTCCAGATAATTTTTTTATTCAACCATGTCCGCCGGGCAATGATGGCGCCCAAAATCAAGCATGCACCCAGCACAACGGGGTAAATGATTGTAAACAGGTGTGAATTGATGATGGACTTCCACATGGCCAAGGGTTCAAGGGTAATTTACACCAATCGGTCCATAAATTCCCGGGACAGTAGGGGCCGGCTGAAAAATCCAGTGGTATCATATTGGATCAATTCTTCTGCCAATCCTTTCATAGTTGCCAGGAGATGATTGAGCAACTGCGGTCCTACACTCACCCTAGCAACACCCATCTGTTCAAGACGCCGCAAATCCGATATTGGTTTGAGCAGGTTTACATTAACGGGCATTTCCACTTGGGAAATGAACTGGTCAATATCCTGATAGTTATTTATCAGGATTGGATATACGCAATCGGCTCCTGCCAGTTTATATGCCTTAGCCCGCCGGATGGATTCGTTCATGGCATCCGGATGTTTCAACAAAAAAAGATCCGTCCTGGCATTGATAACGATCGGAACCCCGTATTGCAGGGAGGTTTCCCGCACCGCTTCTATTCTTCGGCATTGATCTTCCAGTGATCGAAATCCCGGTTGATCTGAAAGCGAATCCTCTATGTTGATCCCGACCGCCCCATTTTCAAGCAACTGACGAATATTCTCCTGCAGCTGGGAAATGGTGGAGGCATATCCCTTCTCGATGTCTACCGTCAGCGGCAGGACCACCCTGGACGAAATTTTTTTTACCACCTCCAGCAGCTGTTGAAATGGAATTTTTTCTCCGTCCACATATCCATTGGAGATAGCTACCGAAACACTGGCCGTTGCCACTGCCGGATATCCCGTGAGTTCCATCATCCTGGCACCCATGGCATCCCAGATGTTGGGAAGAATGAGCAGGGTTTTATTCAAATGGAGTTGCCTGAAGGAGGCTGCTTTTCCGGGTTGTGTTTCCTGCATTCTTATTGTATTTTCTTTAAGACAAAGTTCGGCGAGTTTGCCGATAGTAAATATATCTTGGTGGCTAAATTTGATCTCAGATTGAAAGCAATACCCACCCTGCTCCTGTGGTTGTCTTTGGCCGCAACTACCATCGGACAGATTCCCAGGACGGGTGGATCTTCATCGCTTTATCCCGTCGGCTACCAAAACCTGATCACTACAGATTCGGGAAGAAATTACAAACCGGGTGCAAAAAAGACAGACAGGTTTTATCATCGGCCGATTGAAATAGACCTGTGGTATCCTGCCAGAGACCCGACGGTGGGTGAACCGGTTCGGTATGGGGATTTTCTAAAATTATTGGAACAAAGATCCAACAGATTTCAGGATGATACTTTGTATACGACGATGACAGACGACCTGGTTGAATATCTGTGTATCAATCTTTCTATCCAGGATACTTCCAAACTCACCGGGCTCAAGACCCGGTCCTACCTGGGTGCACAAACCGAGGGAAAGAATTTTCCCATCATCATTTACATGACTTCATTGAACGGTATGAGTTTTGAAAATATAAATCTTTTTGAATTCCTTGCCGAACACGGATATATCGTAGCCTCCATCACTTCCGTTGGCCGGTATCCCGGAAACATGCAGGAGGATCTGTCTGATCTGCTGGAACAAATCAAGGACGGTTCATTCGCCATTCAGTACTTAAAAAAAATCTTTCCGGTCGATTCCTCTCCGGTGGGCGTGATCGGATACAGCTGGGGTGGCTTGGCTGCCTGCGGGCTGGCCATCCTTCAGCCCGAAATAAAATGCATTCTTTCTTTCGATGGTTCGGAGATACATTATTACGGCGATTCGAAAAAAGAAGATCAGGAATTTAATCAGATCCGGTCTTCCCCCTGGCTGGATCCCCAAAAAATAAAGATTCCCTATGCTTACTTGGAAAGTGGTGCCAAGCAAAAGGACCGCGAGGTGGATTCCATTTATAATTTGCTTCCTTTTTTATGGGCCAGCCGAACCTATGCCCGTTTTCCGGGTGCAGTTCACGAAGATTTCTCCTGTCTCCCTTATCTTTTGCTAGGCAAAAAAACCGATGACTGGAACCTGAACAGGCAATTCATTGATTTTTCACTCCATTTTTTTGATCAGTACTTGAAAAATCAACCGCCTTCTTTTCCAGAGCAACTTTCCTTTTTGTTTCAGCGGCACCTGGCCGATTCCCTGTACCCGCAGATAAACCATGATAGCCAACCTGGTTTCTTTGTCGAAGGAAGAATATGTGACGCCGAAAGCCATCAGCCGCTCCCTTATGTGAACGTGGGTGTTCCCTTTGAAAATACCGGAACGGTTTCCGGACGCGATGGGCGTTTCAGGATTCAAATAAAAAAAAGCTTTCTTCTGGACAGTCTAAAATTTTCCATGGTCGGCTATAGCCCGCAATCCTGGCAGATCCGGGATATCCAAAAACAACCCCCTGCCTTTACCATCTATATGAAACCGCAGACTACCCAACTTCCCGAAGTCGTGGTCACGCGAAAGTTGTTGAAAGAAAAAATCCTGGGCAATACGACGACCACAAAATTTGTCAGCGTGGGATTGCCCTTAAAATTTCTCGGGTCGGAAATCGGTGTTAAAATAAATCTGGGGAAAAAAGCGGTTATGTTGAAAAATTTTAATTTCAATATTTCTGATATACGCCTGGATACTGCCGTGTTCCGGTTGAATATTTATCATTTCAGGAATGGCAAACCGCAAGACAATATTCTTAAGAAAAATATTTTGATACCTGTAGGGCGCAGAAGCGGGCAATACACGGTTGATCTGTCCACATACAAGCTGGTTTTAAAGGACGACATACTTCTATCGATTGAATGGATAGAAGGTTCTAGCGATTCAAAAGAAAATGGAGCACTTTTTTTGTCTGCCAGCTTTCTGAGCGCAGCGACCTGGCATCGTTTAACCAGTCAGGCAGACTGGAAAAAAGCATCAGGCCTGGGCGTCGGATTCAACCTGGAAGTGCAGCAAATCCCTTCAAATTAGCCAATCAGATAATAAATTTCAACCCCCGCGCCTTTCGGCCCTTCGTCCTAGATGGAGCTCTTCTCATCATTATAATATCATTGCCCAAGTCCCCTTGTTATTCAAACGAAGCAATGTAAATTGGACTATGAAAAAAATTCACTGGCCTTTTGGTATCACCCTGGTTTTCCTGGCCGCCTGTTTTCCGAGTTCTAATAACGTTTACCAGGCGGAAGCCGTTAAAGGAGTAAACTATAAGAATTATAAAACCTATGCCTGGTTGCCAACCAAAGAGGACACGTCTTACAATCAATTGGTCAGTAAAAAAGCAGTTGAAAGTGCCTTGGTAGGGGCCGTAACTCAGCAACTATCGGCGCGGGGAATGGTAAAGGATACGGTGAATCCCGATTGTTTATTCACCTATACGCTGGTGTTAAAAAAGACCTATACGGTTGGAAACAACCCGCCTCCGGTATACTCATTTACTCCCAATACGGGTCCAGCCCCGGGACAATACAACATGTATTATTGGTATCCCAGTTCTACCTTGAACTATGATCAAAATCAGTATACTGGCGGCTTGCAAGTATCTACCTTCAGAGATGGGGCCTTGCTGATAGACATGATCGACCGGAAAGAAAATAAAATTATCTGGCGTACCAGTGCCCAAGGAAGTGTGAATGAAAAAGACAGGCAAGGCGTCAGACCGACGATCAACCAGATCATCCCCATTATGTTCAAGAAATTTCCGATCAAACCTTAGGAAGCGCAGGCGACCCGCCAAATCGCATGGAAACAATTGACGCCTTCCGGTCCATGAATTCATTTTATCGACCACACGAAATTTTCGATTGCTTTCAGCAATGCTGCTTTTAATGGCAAACTGGGATTGGTATAAGTGGCCATATTTTCTTTTTCCTCTTTGCCCGATTCTTTCAGCACGTGGTTCATCTGGTCGATTAAAACCAGTTGGGCGGCAGGATCTGCAGCTTTCAGCCATTGCGCTTGCTGAATACTGACCTGCAGGTCGGTGGTACCTTGAACAATCAGTACGGGTATTTTTAGCTTGCTGATTTCTACTGTCGGATTAAATTTCAGCCAGGATTTCAAATATGGTTGAATGGATGGTCTGAATAAATACTGCAAATCGGCACCTGGATTTACACTGTATCCATTCAGTAGGCTATCGAAGAGCTTTTTTGCTTGGGCAGCCTGCAGGGGTGAACGGTTCTTGAGTTGGCTTTCAATTATCTTATCGATTCGTTCTCCGGCTCCTGCCAGGGAGATAAAACCGTTTGCCCTGCCACGGAATGTTGCTACCATCCCCACCAGGGAGCCTTCACTGTGACCGAGCACGATGACTTTGGAAAAACGGTTGTCGGTTTTCAACATTTCTACAAATCGGGTCGCATCCCCGATGCCATCTTCGAAACTAAGATCAGATTCTGCACCCATGGCATCCACACTCTCTCCAACGCCCCGTTTGTCATAGCGCAGGGTTGCAATTCCTTTTTTTAACAAGGAATCGGCCAGCAGTTTGTAGGCATTGGTTGATAAAGTCTGTCCCACATTACCGTTTCTGTCGACGGGTCCGGAACCGGCAATGATAAGTACGACAGGATATCTGAGCGTTCCCTTCGGAACCAGGAGGCTGCCATAGATGTTGCCTTTGGAAGTTTTCAGCGATATATTGGACTGGGAATTTTTATTGGAGTCCAGAGCGGTCTCCGGCTGAAAGGGAACAAACCGGATTCCATCCATGAGGTCTTCTTTATCGAATGCCAGCACCAGGATAAGGATCTGGTCCTTAAAAATCGCCTTGTACCGCGCATACCCCGAGTCTTGTTTTATCAGTTCCAGGGATTTTAGTTCACCGAACCGGATGTGCAAGCCGGTCATAACCGTCCGGTTTTTTTCCAGAGGAAGCTGCGCCTGCAAAACCGCCGCATACATTTTGAAAATACTGTCAGCTTGTTCCTGGTTGAAAAAACCCAGGAACTTTTCGGCGATTGCGGGGTAATTTTTTTGGGCAAACCCCAGAAACCCCTGAAAAATCAATATGAAACAAAAAATATATTTTTTCATAAGCTTCCATCTGTGATCAGAGAACCGGTTTATAGATCAGGTAAAACAAAATTTTCGAAAGAATCTCCGAAAGCATCAGCGCCAATATAAATACGCGGGTTGCCTTGCCCCCTTTGAGATTGCAGGAAACAGTAAATGCATTGTACATCAGGGCCACCATCCAAACCACAAAGGCTACTTCCAGTAAAGAAAGCAGAACCCATACCGGATCGATGTGACGAATGTCAAGGTTATGGGGGAAACCAAAACTGATCAGAGAAACAAAGATCATGGGCCACCGCGAAAGCGCCAGTGTCCCAGCCACATCAATAGAACGAATAGAAGAATCGGAAGACACCCGGCCGACCAGATAAAATAAAAGCACGGCAGATGACCAGGAAATAAACTGCTCCAAAAAATAAAGTGGCAAGGGGCGGCTCATGCCCACATGTACATCCAGCACGCCATCAAAATGTGTCCGGCTAAAAAAAGACAGGCATGCCGTCACTCCCATGACGAGCCAACCCAATACCAGGGCTTTTTTCCCGGCGACATAGACAAAGGGAGTCCACAACCATTTTTTCATGTCGATTTTTTTCCGGATTGTTTTTCGATCGCAACAATTTTGGAGATGACCTCATCGAGTCTGTTGCGAACAGTTGGGTAACTCAAACCCATTTGCTGGGCCATGATTTTGAGGCTGCCGCTGCATTTGATAAAATCAAGCACAAACTGAAAGTCCTCCGCCGGCAATTTGGAAAGAGCGGGTAATTCGAAACTGCCACCGATGGTCGTATCGCAAGACGCACAACTGAGTGTCGTAACCCGAAGAGCTGATCCGCAGGCAGGGCATTCGTTGGGAAAGGTCTTGTTTATTGGCATTATGTAATAAAATTAATAAATTTATTAATAAAACAAAAAATAATATCAATTATATTAATATATATTTTAATAATCAGGTGTTTGATTTCTTAGATGAAGGATGGTCCAGAAGCCAAACCTGAAAAGACCCGGCTTAAGCTTTCCGCGGCAGACCGCCCCATCACCCCGTCGGGGGCTCAGACATGATGGCGAGGGACTGATTCTTGGCCCGTCTCATTCGTGCCAGCGTACCTTCTTACAAAAAGGTGGAAAAGCATTGGCGGGCCGCTTAGCGACCCATATCTTCGGGCCTATATTTTAAACATGAGAAATCTGACCAACCAAGCCCTCCTTCTTGCCGGGCTGTCCATCCTGTCTATTTCACTTGCGGCGCAAAATAACCCGGCCCCTTCAAAGGACAAAGCCTGGGTTGTGCAGTCCAATGCTTATACCCAACTCCTGATCAACATCGATGAAAAGTACTCGCCGGAATTTGGTACCGAGCAGGGGATCGCGTTTTATGACACCCTGATTTCGGTGCCCACGCTGGCCAATAAAATGGCGGAACGAAAGGACAGGACGGAAGCATTGGCGGTTCTGAAAACAGCCAGACAGAAGGAAACCGATTTGGCTGTCAAACAGGATCTGGACATACTGGTCAATCAAACAGAACTGGGATTTCGTCAGGATGACTTTGAAAACAATAAGGAAGTTTCCTATCTAAATGCAACCAATACGGTTTTCGATGGAATTCAAACACTGCTGGATGACCAAGTACCGGAAGAACGGCGCAAGGCCGCCGTCATCCGACTGCGCAAATATGCGGGACTTGAAAAGGATTATCAGTCCATCACCTCGATCCTGCAGCAGCGCACAATGATACAAATGGCCAAACCCGGCATGATCTACCCTTCCAAACAAGAACTGGAAGTTACTTTATCCCGAAACGCCGAAATGATAGAAGGGATACAGGAGCTTTGTACGAAATACCATATGGCGGACTGGCAGGATTCCTATGTAGTTATTAAAAAACAACTGGAGGACTATGACAAATGGGTAAAAGAAAACATGGTTCCCAAAGCACGCATGGACTTCCGCTTACCTCCCGAACAATATGCCCTGGCGTTGGAAGGATACGGGATCGATATCCCTCCCGGCGATCTGGCCAAAATGGCCCATACAACTTTCACCAGTATCCAGGATCAGATGAAGGACATCGCTGCCCGGATTGCAAAAAAATACAAACTGCCTTCTGCTGACTACCGGTCTGTTTTGCAGGTTCTCAAAAAAGATCAGATTCACGGGGATTCGATTATGATCGTTTATAAAGCACACCTGACAGATATCGAAAATATCATCCGGACCCATCACCTGGTAACTTTACCCAACCGCGCCGCCATCATCCGTTTGGCCAGTGCAGCCGAAACGGCACAACAACCGGCGCCACACATGGTACCTCCTCCCTTTCTTAACAATACAGGACAAAGGGGTGTATTCGTTCTGCCGCTCAATATGCCTGCAGCCTTCGGAGAGACCACCGATAAATACGATGACTTTACTTTTGATGCCGCATCCTGGACCATCATCGCTCATGAAGTCCGTCCCGGTCATGAATTGCAGTTCGATAAAATGGTAGAAGAAGGTGTATCTCAGGCCCGCGCATTGTATGCCTTTAATTCTACCAACGTAGAAGGTTGGGCGTTGTATTCTGAATACATCACCCTGCCCTTTATGCCAGAGGAAGGTCAGCTTGTTTCACTGGACTATCGCCTGCTTCGTGCAGCCCGGGCCTTTCTGGATCCCGAACTACAGGCAGGAACCATCAATCCACAACAGGCCATGGACATTTTAATGAACGATGTTCTTTGCTCCCACGCCATGGCAAAACAGGAAGTAGAGCGATACACACTGCGCTCACCGGGTCAGGCGAACAGTTATTACTACGGATTCATTCACATGATTGAACTGCGTAAGGAGACCGAAAATGTATTAGGCACTAAATTTAACCAGCAGCATTTCCATGATTTCATTTTATCTCAAGGGATATTGCCTCCTGCTTTGATCAAACAAGCCGTTGTAGGAGAATTTATTCCAAGAGAAAAACAAAATTGAGTCGATTCCTCAACACACCCCTTAAACAACAATGATGAAGCCATTTCTCATCCTGGGCATAATTTCTGTTTTTTTAGCAGAAGGCGCTTTTTCGCAGCAAAAAAACTCGGTAGATACTGTCCTCGTCGATAAAATTTCTGACAGCCTGATAAAAACATTGTCATCCAATTATTCCCACTCCATACACGACAGCATTGTAAAATTTGTACGGGACAGTTTGCGGATTCAGGCAATTAATAATTCTGTCATGTTCCCCCTGATTGTAAACAGTGAAGGATCGGCCGTTTATCCCGTACCCTTTGTGACGGAAAAAATAGACCCGAAAATGAAGTATAAATTATTGTTTCATATGGTCATCTGGTCAAGGGATGCCAGCACAAGAAACAAGATCAATGAGGGGCTGGCCGAGATAGGCAGAATCATCAACCTTCATATAGCCGCCGGCGTTCCAAAAGAAAACCTGGAACTGGCTGTCATAATCAATGGCAGTGCCATGAATGTGTATTTAAATAATGAAGCCTATCAGAAAAAATTCAAAACCAATAACCCCAACCTGGATATTCTAAAGCAATTTTCAGACCTTAAAACAAGTTTGATTGCCTGTGGTCAGTCAGAGGTATTCCGTAATATTTCTCCAACCGATTTTATACCCTTCGTTAAAACATCCTTTAGTGCGAAAGTAGCAATCTCCACTTACCAGCTAAAGGGTTATGTACTCTTTGATATAGAAGAAGACAAATGAGGAAATGCCCTACTGCTTATTCCGCTCTTAATGATTTGACAGGATTTATGGCAGCCAGTTTCGCGATCTGGAATCCGATGGTCAAAATAGTTATACCGATTATAAGGGCACCGGCAATTAAAAAACTTCCCGTGTCTATAGAAATGCGATATGCAAAATCGTGAAGCCAACGATTCATAAGCCACCAGCCCATTGGAAAAGCCAGCAAAACTGCCACTACGATGAGTTTTAAAAAATCGCGGGACAGCAAAATCAACATATTTCCCACGGTCGCCCCCACAACTTTTCGTATACTGATTTCCTTTTTCCTGCGTTGAGCCGTAAAAGTGGTCAGCCCAAACAATCCCAGGCAGGAAACAATGATGGCCAGCGCAGCAAAATATTCGGAAAGTTTGGCTACCCTGGTTTCAGAAGCATAGAGCGCTTGATAATCTTCATCCAGGAATGAAAAGTGTAAGGCAAGTCCTTGGTTGTTTGCTTTGTACAGATTTTCAATAGCCGCCAGCGTTTCCCGCTCCCGACCTCCTTGCAATCGGACCATAATTTTTGATGCCCGCTGATTGAGGGTCAAATCAAAAAAACAGGGTTTTATGTTTTCGTAAAGGGATTGGAAATTAAAATTTTTGACCACACCGATAATCTCCCGGTCCTCTCCCCAAAGGTGAACGGTTTTGCCCACTGGGTCCTTTAGTCCCATTTGCTCTATGGCCAGTTCATTTAATACTATTTTTGATTTTTCAGAGCCATACGCAGTTGAAAAAGATCGCCCTTCCTTGATTTGGATTCCCATCGTTTCAATGAAGTTGTATCCGACGCCCAAGTCTGTAAAGTTTGTGTTGGAATGGACATCTTTGCCAGGCCAGCTGATGTCAGAAGTGCCCCCATTCCTGTTTGTAATATTGTGTCTGAAATTTGCTACGTTTATAACACCCGGTATCGATCTTATCTGTTCCAAAAAACTGGTCATCTCAGTTTCATATTTCCCGCCAGGTGTATAATCTTCTTTGTTGTCAGATACCCAACCCCCTTTATCGAAATAGACCAGATGATCCCGGTTATATCCCAGGTCTTTGTTTTCGACCAGGTTCATTTGCTTGTATATAATGAGTACCGAAATAATAAATATACCGGTGATCGTAAATTGAAATACCACCAGTCCCTTCCTCACCATCAAATCAGTCAGGTTTTGGGTTACCCGTCCTTTGAGGCTGTCTATGGGTTCAAAACTGGAAATTTGAAGAGCGGGATATAGGCCTGCCATTAAACCGGCAATCAATGTGATCAACCCCATGGCAGGAATCATTTCCCCCTTCCAGGGCAGGGTTAAGTTTTTACCAGTTATTTCGTTAAACCGGGGTAATAACAGCATTACGAACAGGACAGCAATAAAGGCAGCGATACCAGCCATCAAAATGGATTCTCCCAGAAATTGAACAATCAAGGATTTGCGACTGGCGCCCATAATTTTTTTCATTGCGGCCTCTTTCATTCTCATGCCAGCCTGGGCAGTCGTCAAATTCATGAAATTGATGCAGGCAATGAGCAAAATAAAAAAAGCGACAAGGGAAAATAGCCGGACGTATTCAATTCTCCCACCCGAAGGCACTCCATTTTCGTAATGATTGTGGAGGTATTTGTCGGAATATTTTTGTGCGAACAGGGATTGCTTTGATAGACCATGGGCACTGCGGAGGTATTCTGAAAGGTCTTGATTGAGTCTTTGGATACCCATACCCTCCTTTAATATTACGTAAGTCGTCGGTTCACTATTGGTCCATTCTTTCAGTTTGGGATTTTTATCCAGGAATAATTCATAGTTAAACAACATGTCAAATTGAATGGTGGCACTCATCGGAGGTTTCTGAAAGACCCCGGAAATAACATAGTGACCACTATAGTCTTTCTGATTCCAGGAAACCGTTTTTCCAATCACATTCTCCATTCCATGGAATAGCTTCCTGGCCAGTTCGTCAGAAATAAGGATTGACCGTTTGTCGGTCAGCACATTATTGCGGTTGCCTTGCAAAAGCGGATAACTAAACACATTGAAAAAATCCTTGCCCACAAACTGTTCGCTGGCTTCCAAGTGACTTTCACCATAACTGATGATGCCTTTTTTGTCGAACCAGGAAACGGGTATGACGGGCACAGCATAATCTATTTCCGGGAGTCTTTCAGCCAGGAAGGCAGCCAGCAACCCGGGTGTATTTTCTGTTGTTTCTATCCCCTGAGGGGTCTGAGTATTCTGTAATACCTGGAAAAGCCGGTCGCCTTTCTGGTTGAACCTGTCCATCCTCCATTCATCGTTTACCCAAAGAAAAATCAGTACAGCACACGTAATCCCGGTGGACAGTCCTATTAGATTCAACAGCGTGAACTGACCATTGCGCAGAAGAAAACGCCGAGCAATTTTAAGAGAGTTTTTACCCATAAACTTTCTTTACTAGGTGAATACAACCAGGATTCAACCTACCGGTTTTCAGCAGTCCCCAGGATAAGACAGGGAATATTGAAATTTGTTGCACGGGATCTAACCCCCACCCCCTGTGGTGATGACTTCACTAAGGGCTTATTCGTTGCGGTGCATTTGGGGAATGCACTTCTATGTTGCAGAACAGAAGTTGATAGTCAGCCATAGAGATTTTTGAATAAATTATTTAAAGATGTCGCGTAGGACTCTTTTTGCCGCCTGGTAACCGCACATCCCATGTACACCACCGCCCGGCGGGGTGGATGAAGAGCAGATATAAATGCCTTTGGCTGAGCTCCGGTAAGGTGAATACCGAAGCGCGGGTCTGGTGAAAAGCTGGCCGATATCCTGTACCCCACCATTGATATCGCCCCCAACATAATTCGGGTTATAGGATTCCATCTGTTCGGGGTTCATCGTATGGGCGGACAATATTCTTTCTCTAAATCCGGGTGCAAAACGCTCAACCTGATTTTCAATAGCGGATCTCATGTCTATCGGGGATCCAGAAGGCACATGACAATATGCCCAGGCGGTGTGTTTTCCTACCGGCGCCCGGGAGGGGTCAAAGAGACTTTGTTGAGCAAGAATCACAAAGGGTTTTTCTGGGCACCGGCCCTTGAGCGTCCATTCTTCGGCATTCGATATCTCCTCAAATGAGTTGCCCAAATGAATGGTAGCTGCCTGACGGCAATGTTCTGCAACAAAGGGTATGGGCCCGTCCAGTGCCCAATCAACTTTAAATACACCCATTCCATATCGGTATTTTTCCAGTTGGCTGCGGTAAAAAGATGAAAACTTATAACCTGCGATTTTCAAAATCTGACGGGGTGCAAGATCAAAAAGTACTGCCCTGGCTTGCGGTAGGTCTTCCAAACTTTCCACCCGCAAACTGGTTTGAATCTGGCCGCCCAGAGAAATAAAATAAGAAGCCAGCGCGCGTGCCATCTGCTCAGATCCTCCTTTGACCATCGGCCATCCTTTCAGATGTCCCTGTATCATCAAAGTCAGGCCAGCTGCTGCGCTTACTTTTTTGGAAAAGGAAAGCATGCCGTGCGCTGCCATGCCAGCAAAAAGCCCTCGGGCTTTCCTTCCTTTGAAATGAGCGTTTGCAATCCAATCAGCCGAAACCAGGGCTTTTTTACCGAACCGCGCCATGGCCAGCGGGTGGTGTGGTATCCGCAAGGGGCCCAACACGTCGGTGGCAATGATTGGCCAATCCCGCACCAGGGGAGTCATCAGTTTGGTGTAGGAATGTTCATCTTTGAGCAAAGCGCTGGCCGTATCCGAAATGGAATGTTGCAAGAGGGCCTCGGTTCCATCGTCAAAAGGATGGGCAGCAGCAAAAGGAGACTCGATGAATTCCAATCCAAATTTTTGAAGAGGCAGGGAATTAAAAAACGGGGAAGCTGCGGCCAGTGGATGAATGGCTGAACAAATATCGTGGGTAAAACCAGGTAGGGTTAATGCTGCAGAACGCATCCCGCCCCCAATGGTTGACTCGGCTTCTATTAACAAAACTTGAAGGCCTGCCTGCTGAAAAACGATGGCAGCCGAAAGACCATTGGGTCCGGACCCAACCACCACGACATCGTATTGCTGAACGGGCATGTTCATGCGTAAAGTTAGTCAATGATTAACCGTCCTTGCTCAGCGATTCCGTTCACTGAGCCAGTGAAATTGTTTATCAGTCAATTGGAAATGGTGATTGGATTTCATGAGGTCAACCAAGAGCGTATCCTTTTTCCGAACACCTTGCAAACGGACGGTATTGCTGTCGAGTAATTCAAAATGCATGGTCAGCAGGATAGGAGCTTCGAAGGGAACACTAAGAATCAAAGAATCCTTCAGTGAATCAATTTCATAATCGAAATATCCTCTTCCATACCATTGACTAAATAGGGTGTCTGTAGTCCGGATACTTCCCAATCCCCCCGCATCCAATACTAGGTCTCCCCAACGCCGATCATTCTTGTAAGAAGGTGGAATTGTATCCTTATTGACAACGAAATGTATGACGTCATAGAAACCAGTCTGAATAAGCTGCCTGGGTGCAGGCGCCTGCATTGCCTTATATTGTTTCATAGCTCCTCTAAATGGCAAAATCAGCGCTACCACAATGAATCCGATCTTTAGCAGGATTACAGCCAATCGCATCCATCTTCTTTTAAAGGAATATGTATATAAAACAGAAGGAGAAGTCTGTTTATTTAATATAAAAAACCGAATGAGCCGATTTTGATCGTTGATAACCAGGTAAAGACTGGACAAAACAATTTGAATGGAAAATAACTTAACTGGAATATCATAACTGAGGTTCAGCATCAGTACATTCAGGAATACGCCGGTCGCTACCAACGCGCCCAGGGTTGCCGTGCGACGGTAAATCAACAAGAGTCCCGCAAGGGTTTCCATCACGCCGGAAAAAATCTGATAAGGCGCCGAAT
>JABDAN010000014.1:272-1218 GCA_013289175.1 Bacteroidota bacterium | reverse complement strand
CGCCGAATACCCAATAAACATCCAGGACAAACGCATGGGCAAAAAAAATCTCCCAGAGGGGTGGCCAGCTGGCTGATATTGGGAAATTCCATTTGCTGGGTGAAAATCTTGATGGATCCGTAGAGAAATGCAATCAGGGCAATATAATACCGCGTAAAAAGACAGAGCCAATAATTTAACTGAACATAGTTCCGTCTTTTCCTGTCTATGACAAACCAGATCAAAGCACCCAGCAAAGCAAGGCTTAAATTAAACCAGGTTTGAGCCCATCCAAACGAAGTGTCTCCACTGCCATTGACCGGAACCAGCACTTCGCGCACGTGAAAGAATTTCGCATTCGCTTTGGTTACGGCCCAGTTCGTAAACCGGTCGTAAAAGGGTGAAAAGTAACTGATGCCGGGTATGCCACCATAGAACACCCATGGGAATATGTTCAATCCCAGGTAAAGGAAGAAAAAGCAAAAGACAAGTTTCTTCCAAGGCGGCCATTTTACCATCGCAGGTTGACTGTAAGGGCTCATGGTATGAGGTTAAAAAACTGCCGTTAGGATAATGCGTTTAAATGGATAAAACAAGGGCGAACCTTTAAATGCATCCGCCAATTTCTTTTTATACTGGGCTGCAAATAAAGCGCTCCATTTTTCCGGTAACCTTTCCATATAGGGAATCATAGCTGTTCCCGACACCCAGTCAAAGAGACTGCCGGCATCCCTGACAATATGCGGATACACTTTTTCGTAAGCAATGATGTCCCTGCCCCCCTGACTATAAATAATATCTGCATAAGCTCCGATCTGCAAAACCGGTGAATGACGCAACCATCCGCCCAGGCATTCCTTAAATGGATTTTCCGATGCCAGTTCCAAGAGCGCGACCTGGGTATAATGATCGTGATTCGACGGAACCTGAATGCCCATCGGGTTTCGCAACCTATTGTTGGAACGCG
>JABDAN010000014.1:0-262 GCA_013289175.1 Bacteroidota bacterium | reverse complement strand
TCTATGAGCAGGGGAAAAAGTTTTTCATGATCATCCACCCACTGCAGGGCTGCGTTTGAAAAAATCAAATCCCATTTTTTTCCCCGCAAGATCTCTTCCTGGATCGATCGGCACTCAAACCGGACTTTGTCATTAGAAAATTCTACTGCCTTTTCCAGCATTTCCTGGGAAGAGTCGACTCCCAACACTTCGCAATCACCTAAATGATCTGCAAGCATCCTGGTTAGTTCTCCTGTGCCACATCCTAAGTCCAGCACTTTTA
>JABDAN010000013.1:8997-58209 GCA_013289175.1 Bacteroidota bacterium | reverse complement strand
GTAGGCATGCCGAACACCAAACCGCTTTTGTATACATCCATGTCTCCCGCCCTGCTGCATTTGTACAATGCATCGCAGGCAACGGTCGTGATCATTGATGTACTGCGCGCTACTTCTACCATTGCCACAGCCCTGTTTAACGGTGCCCGTTATATTGTACCGGTGGACAGTGTAGCCAAATGTATTGAGTTGGGTCGCCAGATCAATTGCATAACAGCCGGGGAGCGGGATGGACAAATTGCTGAAGGCCTCAGCTATGGCAATTCACCCTTTGAATATCACCGAGAATTTATAGAAGGAAAAATCCTGGTGCTTACCACGACCAATGGAACGCGTTTGCTTCACATGGCCTTAGAAAAAGGCGCCCGCGAAATTGTAACCGGTTCTTTTGCCAACCTGGACGCGGTTACTGAATACCTCCTGCAGCAAAAAAATAATGTCATCCTGGCCTGTGCGGCCTGGAAAGATAAAATCAATATCGAGGATACGCTTTTTGCCGGAGCCGTGATAGAAAGAGTCCGCCATCACTACGACATCCAATGTGACGCGTCCCATATTGCCGCCACCCTTTACAACAAAGCGGCTGGGGATCTGTTCGGATTCATGCAGCAGCACAACGCTTCTCATTATCGTCGCCTCATGTCCTATGGTCTGGAAGAAGATATCCGCTATTGTTTGGATCCCAACCGGGCCAATGTCCTGCCCATTTATGAAGATGGGAAACTAAAGATCTACTGAGTCATTTCCCAGGTTTCCATTTTACTTTCAAAAACATCCAAGGGCATACAACCATCCTTCAGCACTTCATCGTGGTAGGAGGCAATATTAAATCTGTCTCCCAGCTCCTGGGTAAAACGGGTTCTGAGTTCCCGGATCACCATGGCACCCGTCTTATAACTCAGGGCCTGCGCAGGATTGCCGATATAGCGTTCGATTTCAGCCGTGGCCCCCTGTTCAGAGATGGCTTCGTTTTCCATCATATAGTGAATGGCCTGCTCGCGCGTCATATTTTTCTCATGCATGGCTACATCCACCACCAGCCGGATGGCCCGGTGGATCTCATCACCGAGGGCACCTGAATATTGATAGGGATCTGTATACAAGCCCAACTCTTTGCCCAGGGATTCTGAATACAGAGCCCAGCCTTCCCCGTAGGCTCCATACCATCCGAATCGCCGGAATTTGGGAAGCAAGGTATCCTCTAGTTGTATCGACATCTGGTAATGATGTCCTGGAATGGCTTCATGAAGGAAGAGGGATTCCATGCCTGAAGTGGTGTTGAATTTGGTCGCATCCAGGATCGGCACATAAAAAATTCCGGGTCTGGACCCCGAGGGATCGCCCTGATTGTATTCGGCGCTGGCGCTGGCAGCCCGGAAGGCTTCCGTCTGACGGATTTCAAATTTCATTTTTGGCACATGCCCAAAGAGGTTTTTCAAATTGGGATCGATGGTCTTTTGAATCTCCTGAAAGGCATGGATCACATCCGACGGTGTCCGGTAGGGCATAAAGCGGGCATCGGTTTTCATGAATTCAAAAAAAGCCGGGAGGCTGCCGGTAAAACCCGTTTTGGCCTTGGTCTCTTCCATTTCATCGCGAATTCTTTTTACTTCAGACAGTCCGGTTTGATAAATTTCTTCGCCCGACTTATCGGTCGTTGTCCAGTAACGGATGAGGAAGTTATAGAGTTTTTTACCTTGTGGTAAAGCATCAAATCCAATACTGCTGCGGCTTTTGGGCAGGTACTCGTTTTGGAGAAAATCTGCCAGTTTTTTATAGGAGGGGATCAAAGAAACGGCGATCACTTTGGACAAATCAAAGGTGATCTGGGCCTTATCAGCCGCAGGGAAACTGTCCGGCATATTGTTGATCGGCGTGTAGAACAGGCTTTTCATCAGGTCGGGTTGAGCCATGTTCTGCATTTGTGGAATCATTTTTTCTACGAGACAACGGGGAAGGATATACCCGTTGGCCAGGCCCTTTCGGAAGTAAACAATTGCACTATCGGCCCAGGCCTGAAATTTCCCCGCCCGCAGGATCCAGTTTCTATAGTCCTGGACCGTTTTAAAGGGCTGGATTCCGCTTCCACTGCCCATCTGACCCAAAAACAAGGGCGTGCCCTCAAACTGGTTAAAAGGCATATACTGGACATTGGGCATGGTCACCACGTTGATCGTCACATGTAAATCCAGTCCCTCCAGGTAAATTTTCATCTCCCTTAAAAATATATCGTAGCTGATCTGGTCGTTTGCGTTGAGCCGGTCGCGATCAAAGAGAAGAATCTGGCGCAGATAACCGCCGAAAAAACCGCGCAAACTGTCCATATAACTGTCGGTAAAATCAGCCGGAAGTAGATCATTATAACGGGGATCGCCGTTCTGGGTGGCTTCCAAAGGCAGGTATTTCATGCGGTCGTTGTAGTAGCTGTCCAAGAGTCGGCCGAGCTCCTTATTGTCCGGCACAGACCGGTCTGTATGCATGAGTTTGCAGGAACCAAAAAAGAAGCAAAACAGTACCAATACGTATGAAGAAATTTTCATGCGGGTGAATTTGGGAACTAAAGCTAAGCATTTCATGAAACCCGAAAAGAAGATCTAAATAATTTTCGGCCGAGAAATGCTTTGTGATTTATTTTTTCACATATCTTCGCCGGACTAAAGCTGCTTATCCGGCTATCCGCCTGACCTTATGCATCCCGATATCGTATTCAGCAAAACCACCTTTAATCAAATAAAATAAGCTCCGGTAGCGGATTGGTACAACAATTGCTGTCAGCCTTATATATTTTTATCAGCATATCGATTATTCATTAACTTTCTTAAAATGATTCTTATGAAGCTTAGGTACATTCTACTTTTCTCCGTTTCGTCCTTGTTACTTTTCTCCTGTGTGAGCAACAAAAAATTTAAAGAAATGCAGGCCATGATGCAAGGCCGCTTTGATTCACTCAGCGCTGAATATGCAAAACTTCAGGGTCAACTGAAGAATTGTAACGACCAGACTGCCGCCCTTACTTCACAAAAGGCTGGCTTACAGTCACAGGTAGACGAATTAAACAAACAAATTGCCTTCCTCAGAGAAAACAACACCCAGGCCCTCAAGCAACTGGAAGACATGTCTGTGATCTCCGGCGCTCAGGCTGAGAGCATCAAGAAATCCCTGGAAAACATTGGTGCCAAAGACGCATATATCCGCGATCTGCAGCAAGCAATGGCTCACAAGGATTCTATGAACATGGCCCTGGTGATGAATCTAAAAGGCGCTACGGCCGGCAATGATTCAGACATCAATATCAAAATTGAAAAGGGTGTCGTATTTATCGACATTTCTGATAAGATGCTCTTCCAGAGCGGAAGTTATATCGTGTCCAAAGGAGCCAAGGATGTGTTATCCAAAGTGGCCGCCGTGCTGAAGAACCAACCGGACGTGGAATTCATGGTAGAAGGCAACACCGACGACAAAGCCTACAGAAGTGGTCCATTGCTGGACAACTGGGATCTGAGCTGCAAACGTGCTACCTCGGTGGTTCGTATTCTGGCCAAGACCTACGGTATCCCGCCAGCGAAAATGACTGCTGCCGGTCGTGGAGAATTTCTTCCCGTCATGACCAACGACTCCAAAGAAGGTCGTGCTGCCAACCGTCGCACAAGAATCGTGATCCTGCCACAGCTTGATCAGTTCTTCAACCTGCTTGAAACCAAGCACTAGTCTTTAATTCATACGAAATCATTTTAGAGGTCCTCCTTTTGGAGGACCTTTTTTTTATTGTATAGCCAAAGGGGTCAAAGCCTGGAAAATATAGTGGGAAAACAGCGGGTTGCTTTTCTTAGTAGCCGCGGACGTTTTTGCCCTCCATATAGTTGATAAAGGCGCGGTTGACAACTTTGTTGCCTCCGGGTGTGGGGTAGTTGCCCGTGAAATACCAGTCGCCGGTATTGGTCGGACAGGCCTGGTGAAGGGATTCAATGGTCTGATAAATTACTTCAACCGGTGTTTTGATGTCCGGTGGGGTAATCAGCTGGGCTATCTTGTCGGAGATTTCCTGGGTGGTAAAAGGTTTGTATACCTGACGGACGATATTTTCCGTCTGCAGCTGTCCGGTACGTTCGAGTTCTTTACAATGTTCATACATGTCGGTCAGGCACCGCTCTTTTCCCCGTTCGTGCATGAGCGCAATGGCGGCTTTAAAAGCTATAAAATCACCGAGTTTACTCATGTCAATCCCATAACAATCCGGATACCGGATCTGCGGGGCGGAGGAAACAATGATGATTTTTTTTGGTTCGAGTCGCGCCAACATGCGAACAATGCTTTCCCGCAAAGTTGTACCCCTTACAATGGAATCATCGATGACAACCAACGTATCCTGGTCTTTTTGCACAGTACCATAAGTGATATCATAGACATGCTGCACCATTTCGTTTCGGCTTGCATCGGCCGTAATGAAGGTGCGCATTTTTACATCTTTGGTGGCAATTTTTTCAATCCGGATTTTGCGGTTGATCATCTGAGAAAGTCTTTCTTCCGTCAGATCATTTCCCCAGGAAAGAATCCTTTCAATCATGACTTTTTTCAAATAGTCATCCAGTCCTTTCCACATGCCGTAAAAGGCAACTTCAGCCGTATTGGGAATAAAGGAAAATATACTGTTTTTCAGGTCGTGGTTTACCGCATTGAGTATCTGTTCACTGAGGTTATAACCGAGGGCAATTCTTTCGCGGTAAATTTTTTCATCGCTGCCCCTGGAAAAATAAATGCGTTCAAAACTGCAGGCTCTCCTTTCTTTAGCGGGAATGATTTGTTCAACCGAGAAATGACCATCAGATTTTGCGATCAGGGCACTGCCTGGCATCAGTTCGAGCACCTCATTTTCTCCGACATTAAAAACGGTACGGATGGCCGAGCGTTCCGATGCTGCGATGATGATTTCATCATTGGCAAAATAATAGGCCGGCCGGATGCCATGTGCATCCCTGAAAACAAATCCGTCTCCATTTCCAACCAAACCACCGACGGTGAAACCGCCATCAAAAAGCGGAAGGGCTTTTTGTAAAACCTGTTTTAGATTCAGATCCCCGGGCATTTCTGTATCAGCCTGTACGATAAAATGATGAATCACTTCCATCATGGCCGCCAAATCACTCTGCTTTTGAAATTCTCCGGGCTCGATATTGATCAGGGCAAAAAGCTCATCGGTGTTCACCAGATTAAAATTGCCTGCCAGTGCCAGGTTTCGGGCAGGGATGGTATCTCGTTTGATAAAAGGATGACAAAATTCAACGTTGTTCTTGCCCTGGGTACCGTATCGAAGGTGTCCCAAAAGCAGTTCACCCAGAACCGAGATATGACCCTTTAAAAGACCCGGATGTTTGATGATATCCGGCTGATATTTTTCAAGATCCTTTATCTCCTCGTTGATTTTGGAGAAGATATCCGCGATGGGCTGATTGTTGTTGCTGCGGATCCGGTGCAAAAAGGGATGTCCTAGTTCAATGTTCAGCTTCACGGAGGCAACACCGGCCCCATCCTGGCCTCGGTTGTGCTGTTTTTCCATGAGCAGGTAGAGCTTATTTAAGCCATACAATGCCGTACCATATTTCTGGAGATAAAAGGAGAAAGGTTTACGAAGTCTGATGAATGCCAAACCGCATTCATGTTTAATTTCGTCGCTCAATTTTTTCTTTTTAAAGGCACCCGGTTCCGGGTTAACCCACTCTATTTCCCAGATCCAGCGTCAGCTACCCACAAAAGTCGCAGCACCTGGATAAAGGGAAGCGCAAAGTTAATCGAATTTTATGAAAGAAGAAAAGCAAGGGACCCGGAAAGGCTTTACGGACGTTTAAAAAGAGGTAGCGTAATTTCTGGTTGCGGTTTGGTGCTGAACGGACTTTCTCTGCTAGGGGTTGAGATTGAGGCTGCTGTAATGGAAGAAGATCCTTTCTAGGCACTAGATCGGAAGGGTACTCGAATACATATAGTGTATCAGCGCAGCAGCGTTTTTGAGTTTTAACTTTTTTAGAATATTGTGGCGGTGTACTTCTACCGTTTTTATGGAGATATTGAGTTTGGAAGAAATATCTTTGGAAGAGCTGCCATTTTTAATCAGGTTGATCACGTCCATTTCCCTTTCGGTCAAAAGGTTGATGGCAGTGGCCATTTCCGGTTCCTCTTGGTTTTCTTCGAGCAGTCCTTTTATTTCTTCACAGAGAAAACGCTTACCAGCCGATACCTCCAAAATGGCCGTGACCATTTCCTCTTTGGAAGAATTCTTGGTAACATACCCGGATGCTCCGAGCTGCAGCATTTTTTTTGCATAGGCTGGCTGGGAATGCATGGTCACACCGATGATTCGGGTTTCGGGAGAACGGTCTCGGATCTGGCGGGTGGCTTCAATACCCGAAAAGGGCTGCATGTTGATGTCCATCAGGACGATATCGGGTTTCATGGCCTCACTCATCTTAACCACATCTTCTGAATTTGAACAGGATCCGATGACTTCAAAGCGGGAGTCGCGATTTAAGATCAACGTCCAGGTCTCTCTTATCAACTTGTGGTCATCTGCAATTAGAATACTGATCATTTCCGGAATTTTCTGTTACCAGCTGGTTAATCGGACAATAATGCTAGGGCGTCCACCTGTAATTTACTATATGTACATGAATTTTTTACGGGACGCTCGGATTTTAGCACAATCCATGATCTGCATCAACTAATTGCCCGTCATAAACTGTCGGGTCTGCCATTTGGAAAGATTGCTGCAGTCCCGGAAGTCTCCGTCAATCATGATATAGTAGGTGGCAATTCTGGCTTGAAACCAAGTTTGAAGGGCTTTGTTTTTTTTCTGTTCCAATGCCCGTTGTGCGACGCGGTTGTAGTCGTCCTTTAGGTTCTCGCGGTGAGGTTCGGATCTGGAAATCATGTATACGAGGCGGACTCCTTTTTTGCCCCGTTCATCGGTAAAAAGAGTGGGCTGGGAATACTGACCGGCCTGCAGGTTGGTATTTTTCAACAGGATCGTCGTTTCTTTATCCAGTTCGTCGAATTTGAGGTAGTTGGAACCGTCCCTGGCCATACGGATACCGGCCGTGAATTTGGCGTTTTCGTCTTCGCTGTATTTTAATACTGCTTCACCAAATCCAATTTGTTTGGCGATCAGTGCTTTTCGCACAGAATCCAGCATGGCGATCGCTGCGGCCGACTCGGGCTCTGTAATCTGTGGAATGCGCAGAATATGGCGGATGACGGCGTCGTCTCCATTGCGGCTTACCATCTGAATGATATGGTATCCGAATTTTGTTTTGATGACCGGAGAAATCTGGCCGTCCTTTAAACGGAAGGCGGCTGCCAGAAAAATGGGATCCCACTGTTTTTCGAGGCGGTTGATCTGGTATTCTCCGCCTTTGTCCTTGCTTCCCGGATCGTCTGAATATAAAGAAGCCAATGTTTTAAATTGCTTGGCGCCACTTTCCACCTGTTGCTTGTATTCATTGAGTTCATCAATGGCCAGCAGTTCGATATCGCGACTGGGTTTTGGATAGACGACAATCTCACCGATCTGAATCTCGGATTCGTAAAAAAAGAGACTGTCTTTGGGGATCTTATCGTAATATTCCTGGACTTCGGTTGGGGTAATGCGGATGCCCTCCACAATTTTGTTGCGCATACCTTGGGCCAGGCGTTGTTCTTTGATGGGTTGGTGAAATTCTTCCTTCATCTGGTAGACCGAACGTTGGGCAATCTGCTCCAGGGCTTCCTTGCTACCATATTGCTGAATAAAATACCGGATTTTCTGATCGATTTCCGCTTCGATCTCTTCTTCGGTCACCGGAATGGAATCTTTCTCTGCTTGCAAGACTAGCGCTTTTTGGACCAGCATCCCGTCCAGAATGGTACAACCGTCCTGCTCCTGGCCGCCGTTTCTTTTGATGTCTTCGTTGGCAATGGCAATCTCTGATTTCAGGATGATCTTATCGCCTACGATACCCACAATTTTATCAGCCACTACTTTTTGCTGAGCCAGGACCGAGGTCGTGAGTATCCCCAAAAAAGCGACAGAAAGAATATATTTCATAAATGAAAATCTGAGAACATTTCAAAAATACATCCATTCCCTGCCTTCAGGGATCAGGATGAGTGTTTTAACAAAATATTGCTGGCAGTTCAGGAGGTCTACAAAGTTCTTTTGACTTCCTCTTCTTCGTAGGCTTCTACAATATCTCCGACGTGGTAATCACTGAAATTTTTAATGGTCAGTCCGCATTCCATGCTGGAAGGCACTTCTTTGGCATCGTCTTTAAAACGTTTCAGGGAGGCCAGTTCTGCCGTAGCCCCTTCTCCCACCGGATAGACGACAATGCCGTCGCGAACCAGGCGGATCTTGGAATTGCGATAGATCTTCCCGTCCAGCACATAACATCCTGCAACAGTCGCCTTATCGAATTTGAAGACATTGCGTATCTCCACATTGGCCACCACCTTTTCCTGAATTTTTGGTTCAAGCATCCCTTCCATGGCGCTTTTCACTTCTTCGATCGCGTTATAGATGATCGAATAGGTTTTGATCTGCACCCCTTCATTTTCTGCCAGCCTTGCTGCCTGCACCGAAGGCCTTACATTAAATCCTACCACGACGGCGTCCGAAGCGGTGGCGAGCAATACATCACTTTCGGTAATCGCACCCACGGCCTTGTGAACTACTTTGACGGCGATTTCCTCGGTGGAAAGTTTCTGCAAGGAATCACTCAAGGCTTCCACCGAACCGTCCACGTCTCCTTTGAGGATCAGGTTGAGTTCTTTAAAGTTGCCCAGGGCCAGACGGCGACCGATTTCGTCGAGCGTAATATGTTTCTTGGTCCGGATACCCTGTTCGCGAGCCAGCTGTCCGCGCCGGTTGGCAGTTTCTTTGGCTTCTGCTTCATCGGCAAAAACCTTGAATTTTTCACCCGCCTGCGGCGCCCCGTTTAATCCCAGCAGTAAAACCGGGGAAGAAGGGGGTGCGTCTTCAATTTTTTTATTTCTTTCATTGAACATGGCTTTGATGCGGCCAAAATACTGCCCGGACACCACCAGGTCACCGCTTTTCAGCGTTCCGCCCTGTACCAGGACGGTGGCGACATAACCACGGCCTTTGTCCAGCGAAGCTTCTATGACGGTTCCCGAGGCTTCCCGGTTGGGATTGGATTTTAGATCCAGGATTTCAGCTTCGAGCAGGATTTTTTCCAGCAGCAGGTCCACGTTCTGACCTTTCTTGGCAGAGATCTCCTGACTCTGGAACTTTCCGCCCCAGTCTTCCACCAGGATATTCATTCCGGCCAGCTGTTCTTTTATCTTTTCGGGGTTGGCCCCTTCTTTATCAATTTTATTGATGGCAAAAACCATCGGGAGATTTGCCGCCTGAGCATGTGAAATCGCCTCCTTGGTCTGCGGCATGATGGCGTCATCGGCTGCGATAACGATGATGGCTATATCGGCGGCCTTGGCACCGCGGGCTCTCATGGCCGTAAAGGCTTCATGGCCTGGTGTATCCAGAAAGGTTATTTTCTTTCCATTGGCCGTGGTCACCTGGTAGGCACCGATATGCTGGGTGATACCGCCTGCTTCACCGGCCACCACATTGGCTTCCCGGATAAAGTCCAATAAAGAGGTTTTACCATGATCCACATGCCCCATGATGGTTACCACCGGGGAGCGGGGAATCAGGTCTTCGGGGGTGTCTACAATTTCCTCTTCTTCCAATTCCAGGGCATCGTCTATTCCGATGAATTCCACGGTATAGCCGAATTCGCCGGCCACCAGTTCGATGACATCGGCTTCGAGCCGCTGGTTGATGGAAACCATCATACCTAGGCTCATACATTTGCTGATGATATCGGCATAACTCACGTCAATCAGGTTGGACAATTCGCTGACGCTGATAAATTCTGTTACCTGGAGCTTATTGCTTTCCTGTTGCTCGCTGCCGGTCTGTTCTGCATTTTCTTCCCGGCGTGCCCGACGGTATTTGGCCTTGCTACCTCTTCCGCGTCCTCCTGTTCCGGCCAGTTTGGCCTGGGTTTCGCGGATCTTTTCCTGAATTTCTTTTTTATCGATTTCTTTCTGATCCCGCGGATTGGCGGTGCTCCGGTTGGTATTGCTGGCTGGAGAACGCAGGTCTCTGCGCAGGATGGGTTTGGCTCCGCTGCTGGGACGGGTGGGGTCCCGCTGAACGGGCGTGCCCGTGCCAGAAGGTTTTCCGTTGTTGTTGCCGCCTCCCTCTCTTTTTTCGATGGGAATGCGTTTTCTTTTTCTTTTTTCGTCGACCTGTTTGGGCTTCTCTGTTTCCAGGGGTAGATCAATTTTACCCAGGATGCGGGGCCCTTCAATTTTGTCAACCTGAATATTTTCTATGGTAGCTTCTTCCGCTTTTTCCAGGTCGGGCTCGGATTCTTCCGTGACCAACTCTGTTTTTTCCTCTGTGACGGGCGGCTTGATTTCTTCTGCGACAACGGGCTTTTCTTCCGGCTCCTTTTTCTTGGCCGTTTTCTTTGGCCGGGTAGAGGAATCGATTGTGGAGAGATCGATTTTATCAATGATTTTCGGTCCTTCAATATCGGGTACCTCGATCTTTATAATTTCTGGTTCTTTCTTGGGCTCTTCGATTTTGACCGGTTTCACTTCTTCCACTACCGGTTCTTCCTTTACTACTTTCTTGGGTTCTTTTCTGAAAAGAACCGTTTCATCCTCTTTCTTTCGTTTGGCTTCTACACTGCCTTTGGGAAGATCGATCTGATTGCTCTTCAGCTTGGCCGTTTTGTCCCCTTGAAATTCGTGCTGAAGGGACCGGTACATGTCATCGGTCAGTTTTGCCGTGGGCTTCAGGTCCTCTTTACTAAATCCTTTTCCAACCAGAAAATCCACCAGCGTTTCTTTGCCGATGTTGAATTCCTTGGCTGCTGCCATTAAACGTGGTGTTGTCGTTTCTGCCATATGAATTGGGTCCATGAACTGACGGTCCGTCCATGGACCGCTGTCATGTAGTTATAAATGATTTATAATGAACAATACCCGTAATCATAAAATCATGATGCAGGATTATTCTTTTTCGAATTCTTCTTTGAGTACACGGCGAACTTCTTCAATCGTCTCTTTTTCAAGGTCTGTTCGGCGTTCCAGTTCTTCTACCGACAAATCCAGCACGCTGTGGGCTGTATCACATCCGATCCTTTTGAGTTCGTCAATGATCCAGGTCTCAATTTCGTCGCTGAATTCATCCAGGTCGATGTCGAACTCTGTTGTCTCTCCCTCATTGTCCCGGAAAACATCAATGGAATATCCTGTCAACTCCTGGGCCAATTTAATATTGACCCCTTTCCTTCCGATCGCCAGGGAAACCTGGTCTGGTTTTAAGTAGACATTTACATGCAGCTTTTCGCTGTCTATGTCCATGCTCGTAATTTTGGAAGGCGTCAAAGAACGCTGAAGGAGCAACTGGATGTTGTTGGTATAGTTGATAACATCGATGTTTTCATTTTTCAGTTCCCGCACAATGCCATGGATCCGGCTTCCCTTCATTCCCACGCAGGCTCCGACCGGATCGATGCGGTCGTCATAAGACTCTACCGCTACCTTGGCTCTTTCGCCGGGTTCGCGAACGATTTTTTTAATGACAATCAGCCCGTCAAATATTTCAGGCACTTCGATTTCCAGCAGCTTGGCCAGAAACAGCGGACTGGTTCTTGAAAGGATGATGACCGGAGAATTGTTCTTCATATCCACTTTCTTTACGACCGAACGGATACTTTCTCCTTTTTTAAAATAGTCCTGAGGGATCTGTTCGGATTTGGGCAGGATCAGTTCATTGCCTTCTTCGTCGAGCAGCAGAATTTCCTTTTTCCAGACCTGATAAACTTCGGCATTGATGATTTCACCGATGCGCTCACTGTATTTTTTTACCAGGACATTTTTTTTCAGGTCGCCGATCCGGCTGGCCAGCGTTTGTTTGGCAGCCAGGATGGCCCGGCGTCCAAAATCGAGGATCTCGATTTCTTCGTAGAGGTCTTCACCCACTTCGTAATCCGGTTCCAGTTTCACTGCATCGCTGTATGCGATTTGTGCCAGTGGATCCTCTACTGCACCGTTTTCTACTATCGTACGCCTGCGCATGATTTCAAGGTCACCCTTCTCCGCATTGACGATAACATCAAAATTTTCATCGCTGCCATATTTTTTGCGCAACAGGGTTTTGAATACGTCTTCCACCACTTTCATCATTGTGGGACGGTCAATATTTTCAGCTTCCTTGAAATCCTGGAAAGCTTCGATTAAATTGATACTTGCCATAACCGATCTTTTTAAATCCAGTTAAAAAACTACCTGGATTTTGGTTGATTTTATATTGTTGAATAAATACACATGATCACTGACTTCTTTTTTCTTAGGGGGAAGTTTTCCCATCGCCGGTTTCAAAATCGCTTCTTCCAGCACCAGACCTTCACCGGTCACTTCCTTCAAAATCCCTTCTTTGCGCTCACCGTCCAACAGTGATATTTCTACCGGGCGGCCAATATTTTTTTTATACTGGCGCAGAGATTTTAATGGTTCATCCAGTCCGGCCGAAGACACTTCAAGCGAAAAATCGCCTTCAGGGTAGAGCGCCACTTCTTCCAGCTTCTTATACAGCATCCGGTTCACCCGCACACATTTTTCAATCGTGATGCCGTCGTCGCCATCCAGAAAAACCTTGATGTTGTGGGTCGGTTTGATCCTAAGATCCACCAGAAAATAAACCGGCTCATCCCGGAGGATCTCCTCGACCATTTCACGGATCCTTTCCAATTGCGTTTCCTTATCCATATGAAAAGAAGAAGGGAACGATTGCGTTCCCTTCCTGTTGTTTCACTATACCGGCTGCAAATTTAACGGATTTATTCTATTTCCCCCAAAAATGCTATTTAAAATTCGGTAATGTTTTAACAGGGGTTTTTGGCCTTCCTATATTAAATTTGTATCCCATGAATATTTTTGTCCTGGCCCTGGTAGGCTACCTGCTTTACCGCTTTATCGCGGGGTTCCTGATCCCCGTGTTCAGGACCACCCGTCATATGCGCCAGCAGTTTTCGGACTTAAACGGGCAAAGGCGCAGGTCCTCCGTAAATACAGAGCCCGAAAGTCCCCATGCAAACCAAAAAAGCCAGGCTGGTTCCCAGCCTTCCAAAGTAGGGGAATACATTGATTTTGAGGAAATCAAGTAATTCACCCCGAATTCAAACACCTTATGTCTTTAGGCTGCCTTGACGTGGTTTCAGACCATTCCCCTACCACCGTATATCTGTGATGAAAAATCCTGGGGGAAGGTAGAGTCCTTTCATGCCTGCCCGGATAGCTCCTTCGACATTGATCAGGGCGTCATCGACAAAAAGGGTTTTTTGCAAATCCAGGCCATTTTCGGCGATAATTTGCTGAAATCCGCCCAAATCCGGCTTTCTATGGCCCAAAGAATGGGAAAAATAGGCTTTTTCAAAAAGGTCTTCCAGCCGGCTTCCAAAGGAATGCTGGTAGATTTCGCTGAATTTTCGGTAGTGGATGGCGTTGGTGTTGCTGTACAAAAAAAGGCGGTACCGGCCCTTCAGGGACCGGAGTAAATCAATCCTTTCGGTGGGGAAATACAAAAGCAGGGCATTCCAGGCTTGGACAACCGCTTCATCGGTCACCTCCTCGGGCAGGAGGTTTTTAATTTCTTTCAGGAAATCGGCATCCGAAAGCCTGCCGGCTTCGTGGTCGCTGAAAAAGGAAGCGGCAAAGCCATGTCCAAAGTATTCCTGGATATTGTCGATGCCCAGTTGGGTAAAGGCCCGTAGGGTCTGTTTGACATCAATTTCCATGATGACACCCCCTAGATCGAAAATAATATTACTGACTTGTTGCATCCTTAAAAATTAAAGCATGATTTGAATCGGGGTCGATGAATCCAGAGACCTTTCAGGATCCGACGGCCGATGTTGGCCGCCGGTAAATCTTTTGGTCATTCCCCTAGTTTTTGGGAGTCTTCGTCATGGAGCTTTTGGGCAAGGACTGGATTCCCATCAGATCGGCCTGTACCAGGTCCCGGGAATTGCCACCCACCATTACTTTGAAAGCACCCGGTTCATATACCCACCGTAAATCGCTGTTGACATATTTGAGATCATCGGTTTGAAGGGTAAAGCTGATTTCCTTACTCTCTCCTTTCTTCAAATAGACTTTCTGAAATTTTTTCAATGACTTTACCGGTTGGGTGACGGTGGCTACCAGATCCCGGACATAGAGCTGCGCGGTTTCTTCTCCATCATAATTTCCGGTATTGGTGATCGTTACTTTGATGGTTACTGGTTGTGAAACGGCAATGGTCGATGCGCTGAGCGAAATCGGACTGTAAGAGAAGTTGGTATAACTCAGCCCGAAGCCAAAAGGATAAAGCGGGTCATTGGAAATATCCAGGTAATCAGATCTGAATTTGGAATTGCCATCATCCATATAAGGCCGACCTGTATTTTTATGATTATAATAAATGGGAATCTGACCGGCATGGGCAGGAAAGGTCATCGTTAGCTTGCCGGAAGGATTGTACTCACCAAATAACACATCAGCAATGGCATTGCCTGCTTCGGTGCCTCCAAACCAGGCGTCCAGGATGGCTCCCGCATTTTTATTTTCCCAATTTAGAATCAGAGGTCGTCCGTTGAAAAGAACCAGTACAACCGGTTTGCCGGTTTTCACCAGGGCTTTCAACAAGTTTTCCTGGCTTTCCGGAATGGTTATATCCGCCCGGCTGGATGACTCCCCGCTCATGTCGGCTGCTTCGCCCAGTACTGCCACCACTACATCGGATTTGGTAGCGGCTGCTACCGCTTCTTCCAGCAAGGCTTCCGGGGTTCTGGTCTCCGGTTCTATCTCGATGCCGAGGGTATTGGTGCGTTTTACCAACATGGAATCATCCGAAATATTGGCACCCTTGGCATAAATGATATTTACCGAGGAACCGGCGACATTTTTTATTCCTTCCATAACCGTTACCGACTTGGACGGATCTCCCGACACGCTCCAGGTACCCAACATATTGCGATGGTTATCGGCCAGGGGTCCTACCAGGGCGATGGTTCCGGATTTCTTCAAGGGAAGCAGCTGATTGCTGTTCTTGAGCAGTACAAAGGAATGAGCAGCCAGTTCCCGGGCAAACCGGCGGTTATCACTGGAAAGCAATTCTTTGACCGCTCTTTCTGTATTCATTCTTGAATAAGGATCTGAAAAGAGCCCGAGTTTATATTTGGCTTCCAGAACCCGTCGGCAGGCCTGGTCGATTTCCTGCCGGGTCACGAACCCGTTGTTTAGATCTTGTTTCAGTTTTGCCAGAAATCCTTCGGCTACCATGTCCATATCCAGGCCTGCATGCAGGGCCAGCGCTGATACCATAGCCAGGTCACCCATCCCGTGTGCAGACATTTCACTGAGTGACGTATAGTCCGATACGACCATGCCGTTGAATTTCCACTGCTTGCGCAATAGGTCTGTCAGCAGCCAGCGGTTACCCGTGGCCGGTATACCATCGATCTCATTGAAGGAACTCATAATGGATCCGGCTCCGGCATCAATGGCCGCTTTATAAGGGGGCAGATAATACTGGTACATTTTAATCCGGCTCATATCAACCGTATTGTATTCGCGTCCGGCTTCGGCACCGCCATACAATGCGAAATGTTTTACACAAGCCATAACCGTTTCCGAATTGCGCAGGTCTTTTCCCTGATAGCCCTTCACCATGGCTGCCGCGATCGCTGACCCCAGGGTAGGATCCTCGCCGGAACCTTCTGAAACCCTTCCCCAGCGAGGGTCACGGGCGATGTCCACCATGGGGGAGAATGCCCACGCCAGGCCATCGGCACTCGCTTCGCGGGCAGCGATGCGGGCACTTTTTTCAATCAGGATCGTATCCCAGGAACAGGAGAGTCCCAAGGGAATAGGAAAAATAGTTCGGTGTCCATGGATAACATCCAGACCAAAGATCAGCGGAATGTGCAACCGGGTTTCTTTCACCGCGATGTCTTGTGCCTGTCTTACCTTATCAGGTCCGGTAATGCCAAACAAACCGCCTACCATTCCCTGGCGGATTTTATTGTCGACGTCTTTGCTGACCACAGAGCCCGTCACCGCTCCGCCTGGGATTACCAGGTTCAGCTGACCGATCTCTTCATCGAGCGTCATCTTACTCATCAGGTTGCTGACATAAGTATTCATTTTGGGATCCTGCGCCTGGATCGTCAGAGCCAGAAAGAGCATGGGCAAAATCGTTAATACGCTTTTCATGTTTGTTTATTTAGATAAGTAAGGAGTCATGGCTTTTTGCCAGATGGCGTATCCTTTGGCATTCATATGCAGATTGTCTTCTAAAAAAATATCGGTCATGATCAATCCATCGGGATTGAGCATTTTATCAAAGACATTGACAAAAGAAGCCTGATTGTTTATGGAAAGAAAGGTCTGGATGAGCAGATTGGCTTTCTGCATCTTTTTGAAAAGCTTGGCCCGGCTCGGACTGGGTTTGATGGAAACATAAACGATGTTTTCCCCAGGCATATTTTTTCGGATCAGTTCAAATAAAACTTTAAAGCGCTCAAAGACGGAGTCGGAACTGATGTTGTCGGAAGAAGCCAGGTCATTGTCTCCGCAATAAATCACGACCTGTTTGGGTTGATAAGGGAAAATAATGTCCGGGGCATAGCGGACAAGGTCCGGAAGGGTCGATCCGCCAAATCCCCGGTTGATGATGGTATATCCCGGGAAATAACTGGCGACATCGGTCCATTTTCTAAACGAGGAACTTCCAATGAAAAGAATGGCATGTTCGGGTGGTGGCTTTGCGGCATCCTGCGTTTTAAAAGCCTGGATTTCGTCGGCAAATGGTTGTGCAAAACCCTGAGCGGAAATCAGGATGAACAGGGCAGCAAGAAAGGACCTGAATATTTTCATCGTTTATTTTTTAAATAGATTACTCCAAGCACGGGTATTGGCTCAATATGAAAATACGACGAATCAACGGGGTTGTTCCAATGCTTTTACTTCCAGGGGCTGCGTTCTTTCAGAAATGCCATTTTCGTTAAAGGCTTCAATGGAGAAATAATAGGTTCTGTTCTTATCCATGGGTTTAAAATAGTATTGATTGTCGTCGTAGATCATCACGTTGTTGTACAGCTTTTCAGGCTGGGTGCCCCAATAAATATTATATCCGGTAGCTGTATTCACCGTAAACCACTTGATCAAGGCATTGCGGGGATCGTTTTCACTGCGCAAAATGATAAAATGTTGAACGCTGTCGGGACGGGGGCCCGAGCCTTTTCCAAAAACCCTGAATCCGCTTACCGCAAATTTTCCGGTTGGCATATGAATATTTTCCAGTTTCAGGTAACGGGTTCGCACGGATTGGCTTAATTCGATATAGTCGTGGGGAACGTCGGTTTGATTGTGACTTTTGTCCACCAGGATTTTCCAAGTTTTGCCATCGGAAGATTCCCAAAGGATATACTGGGTATAAATGCCGCTGATCTTACCCAGAAAACTGGAATCCACATCCTGGTCGGCATAATTAATTTGAACGGCATAAACCGTACTGATATTTCCCAGATCCGACTGAATCCATTCGTGCGCATGGGCAGTTGCGGCGCTCCAGTAGGTCCGGATATTTTCATCCACGGCGTTGTTGGCCGAAAATGCACCAAGCGTGGAAGAAACCAATACAGGTTTATTATAGTTCAACAACATCCAACCAGTGAAATTTCCGGTGAGATGATCTTTTTTTTCCGAAGGTAGATAGTGCGGATAATCTCCAAATGATGTATTGGAAAACAATATGTCGTCGGAATCAAAACCCGCCGGCCAGATACCGATTCTCCTTTCAAAATTATTTTTCATATTGACGACCATCGTGGAAATATGCCACCATTTTCCGTAAGGGTCCTGATAGGTGGAGCCGTGACCTGCACCGCGGGCAAAACCACCGGGTTTGTAGGAAAAAGGATTGCTCGCCTGATAAGTGAACGGCCCCATGGGATGATCCCCCACATACACTCCATCGCCGTAACCACTCATCTCTGTGCCCGGCCCGCCGTATTGCAGGTAATATTTTCCGTGGTATTTGTTCATCCAGGCACCTTCGATAAATGGATTGAGAAAGTTATTGTCGTTGTATTCTCCAAAACGCTCCCATCCGTGAATATCATCGTGCAATTTGATCAGCTCTTTGTGTTCACCGATGGGTTGCAGGGTCTTGCGGTCAATTTCCCATCCATACAAAGGGAACGAATTGCTGGAACCGTGATAAAGAAATATCCTTCCGTCGTCGTCGAGAAAAAGGGCCGGATCCCAGGCCCCTGCCTGAAAGGAATCCACGGCCTCTTTCCACTGGCCTTCCTTGGGATGGGTGCTCACCCACAGCGGAAAATTCTTGGTATAGGTAGATCCGATAACCAGCAAGCTGTCTCCCAGTACCAGGGTCGCCGGTGCGCAGAGATCATCGTAGACATGGTGCCAGGGTTTCAAAAAAGAGCGTTTGATAAAATGCCAGTTCAGCATGTCATGGCTCCACCAATACCCCCATTGGTTGGTGGAAAAAAGATAGTAGTCACCCTTATACATCGTGATGACCGGATCAGCAGTTGCCCGGTGACGGCCGGATTCAGAAAAGTTTGGAATGGGGGTATAACCGTAGTCCAGGTTGAGCGGATTGCAATAGGTTTTCTGCTGTGCATTTGTCCAGCATAAGAAATGAATCAAGCAAAACGTAAGCACCGCACGCTTCTTCATGTAGATCGTATTATCGTTGCATGCAACTTGACTATTACCGAAATGGGATTAATTTTTAACCGAACTTTCAAACCTCAATTTATTTAATCCGGTTTTTATTTCCGGAGAACTCATAAAAAGATTCCATAGCAGGCCGCTCCTGTAGTTTTCAATCATGACAACGATGGGACCTTCGTCTATAGCCAGATAACTTTTGGCATACCAGTTTTTAGTCTCGTTGAAGGCATCTAAAAATCCATAAGCTCCCCAGATCCTTTCTCCCAGGTCGTAGTAGAAATGTTTTAGCGCTTTCATGGATTCTTCGGGCGTATAAGGAAAAGAGGAAAGTGCTGCCGTAGGACTGATGGTGCCATTGTCGTTGTCGGGAGACTGGGCACCATATCCTTCAAAATTATCACTGGCTGAGAGTCCCCAACAGTTTTCTCCATACCCTTTGAAATGGTTTGGATTGAGTACACAATGTTTATAATTGATCAGGGTATGATTTTGATTCTGTTCCCAGTAGTCAGCATATACATCTTTTAGGCCGTGCGGATTGAGTCCCATGAAACTGTAGTGGGTAAAGAAAAGGGGTCCTCCAAAAGGGTATCCGAGCGGTAGTTTGATACCGTAATATTCCCGTCCATTCAAAAAATGATTGCTTTCCGCCCAGCACTTCCGATACACATTTTCCGAAATGGGATAAGTAGGCGAAGATGCGCCCAGCACATAAGCAATCAGACATTCGTTCCATCCGCGCAGTTCATTGTTCATACTCCATCCGTTGTTGGGGCTCCAATGCCAGAAATAAGCATTGCCCATGTCGCGCTGGTGCCAGCTCCACTCGGCTTGGGTCCAAAGCCAGTTGATTTTTTTTCTGAGTTGGATTTCCAGTGGCGTTTGCTGGTTGAAATATTGACGCACACAGAACAAGCCCTCAAATAGGTAGGCTGTTTCGACCACATCGCCTCCATCGTCTTTGCGCGAAAAAGGAATCGTTTTGCCGGTGGCTCCATTGAGCCAGTGCGGGAATATGCCGTGATAGCTGTCGGCTTTCAACAAAAAGTTTACGGATTTTAATAAATGTTTTACGGCAGAATCCCGGGTAATCCAATGGCGCTCTGTGGCGACGATGATGGCCATCACTCCGAATCCGCTGCCTCCGGTAGTCACCACTTCATCGCCATCCCCAACGTTTCCTTCGCTGCGTTCGCGGGCCAGCCCGCTGACCGGATGGGCAAAATCCCAGAAATAACGAAAGGTTTGTTTCTGTACCAGGTCCAGCAGCGAGCTATCGGAGACCAGGTTTTCCTTCTGTTCCCTGGTTTTTTTTGCCTCAGCCGTCCCGGTTGGCTGAGCCGACAAGGAAAGGGAGAATAAAAGGATAATACCAAAGAGAAATCTTTTGCTGGACGACAGATACTTCATAATGAGAATCAGACGGAGGACAGTATTTTTGAAGCTTACCCCCAAATACATGATAAATAAAATCTAAGCCGAATAGCCCACAATAACGGGGATGCTGCGGGATATATCAAACTGGATGGATGCAGAGATTTTCTTCAGTGCAATGGCCAGTTGATTTTCGATCGTTTTTTCAGAAACCATTAAAATTTCTGCAGCTTCCTTGTAGGTGAAACCGTGTTCCTTTACCAGTTTGAAACACATTTTGCAACGGGGAGGCAGGGATTCGACCACACTCTGGATGCGACGGATCATTTCGACACTGATCATTCGTTCTTCCGGATCCGGAGCGGAATGCAGAAGCTGGCTTTTATAGTCTTCGATATTGAGGATCTGTTGTCTTTTTTGCTTTTCCAGCTGATTGATACACAGGTGACGGGCTGCGACAAAACAGTATACCCGGATATTGCGGATTTCTTCCAGGGTTTTTCTTTTTTCCCAAATTTTAATAAAAAGATCTGACACTATTTCTTCAGCCGGCTGGCGAAATTTGAGGATACCACTAACGAAATGAAACAAGGAGGGATATAGGGTGGTGAACAATTCCTTGTATGCCAGTTGGTCGTCGTTCCGGCTTATCCTTTTTTGAAGGTAAAGAAGTCTCTGAGAAGCAATCGTAGGCATTAGGTCGAATTAAGCAAGCGTCAGACAAGTTACCGAATATACCGATATATCATTAGATCATTTTTAGCAATTGTTTGCTGCATGCTCAGGGAATAGAACGATTATATTTTAGTTTCTGGCGCTGAAATCTATATTTTTGCAACTGCCTGAAAAGGCGGGACCCTTAGCTCAGCTGGTTAGAGCATCTGACTCATAATCAGAGGGTCGCTGGTTCAAGCCCAGCAGGGTCCACTGAAAATCAAGCACTTAAGAAGCAATTTCTATAAGTGCTTTTTATTTTTCCCTAAGTAGACATGGCTGAATTACCCAATCGAACCCGTTTGAGTAAGCCGGATAGCGAGTTTTTGAAACGGCACCGGGTTTTAAAATCAGGGGAACAATTTTTCCGCGAAGAACTGCGACTTCATCCGGTAAGATCAGATCAACCGTTTTTAGAATTTGCCGGTATGGCATATACGCTTTTATTTTTTTTAAGTAGAAAATTAAAAGTCAAAGGAGTTATTCCACGGGTTTTTCTAGTAATCAAAAAGGGGTTCTTAATGGTCGACAATTTCCATACTTTTGCGCACGATTATATTTCAGGAAAAGGCTCACAGCCAAGGCTATGAGCCTTTTTTGATGATTGCTTTAACCTTTTATTAACCTCAAGGCAAATACATTTGTCACTCAATTGAAAATATGAAGAAGCTCCTTAGCATGGCATTGCTGGTTTTTATGGGTCATGCTGTTTTAGCCCAGGTCGATAGCACCAAGTTGAAAATCAAGAAGGTTATTTCCGGAAATGATACCACTACTACAATAAAGGTTGAGAAAGTCACATATTCTTCTCTGAATTTGGCCAACCGTCCCAATGACCATTTTATGATCGAATTCAGTTACGACAACTGGGTTGGGAAAACGGATTCTATGAATACGTCGGGTTTTTCCAGGGGATTTGCCATGTATTTCATGTATGATTTTCCATTCAAAAGTGACCCTCATTTCAGTGTGGGCGCGGGGATCGGTATTGATGCGAGCAATATCTTCTTTCACGATACCAATGTGGGAGTGGCCATTGCTGGAAACCAAACGCTGGCTTTCACCAGTACCGCCAATTCAGATCATTTTAAAAAATACAAACTCGTTTTAACCAACCTGGATGTACCCATCGAATTGAGATACGCCTTCCACCCGGAGAATACCAACAAAAGCTGGAAAATTGCCCTGGGAATCAAGGCCGGTATATTGCTCAGTGCTTATACCAAAGGAAAGGATCTGGAGAACCAGGCCAACGTGATCATCAATCCTTACATCGAAAAACAAAGCTCCACCAACTATTTCAACGGTCCCCGTTTGGTTTCAACCGCCCGGGTCAGCTGGGGTTTTATCGGAGTTTTCGGAACCTATCAGTTGACTCCTTTGATCCGTAGCGGAGCCGGACCGACGGTTAATCCTTATTCCATCGGTATTGTACTGAGCGGACTATAGGTTTTCCCGACTTAATTCAATTGGCGAACGCCAAACAGATCCATCTTATCTTTAGACAAATTACAAGGATTTGGCAGTAGAGCGACACATCATGCAGCCGGAGGAAAAGGCTGTTTTAGTTGCAGTTATGCAACAGGACCAAACTGAACAACAGGTAACGGAATACCTCGAAGAACTGGCTTTTCTGGCCGAAACCGCCGGGGCAAAGACACAGAAGAAATTCGTGCAGAAACTGGCTCATCCCGATCCCAAAACCTTTATTGGCAAGGGTAAATTGGAGGAAATAAAAACCTATATACAGGGGAAAGACATCCGCGTGGTGATTTTTGACGATGAGTTGTCGGGATCCCAGATTACCAACATCGAAAAAGTGCTGGACTGTAAAACCATCGACCGTTCTGACCTCATCTTGGACATTTTTGCCCGACGAGCCAAAACTGCCCAGGCACGTTTGCAGGTGGAACTGGCTCAATACCAGTACCTGCTTCCCCGCCTGCGAGGAATGTGGAAACATCTGGAAAGACTGGGAGGGGGCATTGGAACCCGGGGTCCTGGGGAAACAGAAATTGAAACAGACCGAAGAATTGTACGGGATAAGATCACCCTGTTGCGAAAAAAACTCAAGGAAATTGATAAACAGGCGGCCACACAACGCAAGGAAAGGGGTGAACTGGTCCGGGTAGCCCTGGTGGGATATACCAATGTAGGCAAATCGACCCTGATGAATCTCTTGAGCAAAAGTGAGGTGTTTGCAGAAAACAAGTTGTTTGCTACGCTAGACACCACTACCCGGAAGCTGGTTTATGAGAATATTCCTTTCTTAATGAGTGATACCGTTGGTTTTATCCGAAAACTACCGCATCACCTGGTTGAAAGCTTTAAAAGTACCCTGGACGAAGTGCGTGAATCGGATCTTTTGTTGCATATCGTGGATATTTCTCATCCCCGGTATGAAGAGCAATTGGGCGTGGTGAACAGAACCCTTCAGGAAATAAACGCTTTTGATAAACCGATCATTTATGTATTCAACAAAATGGACCGGTATGAGGAATTAAATTTCGATGATTGGCTGGAACACAGTACAAAAGAAGAATTGTTGAAGGAATTGAAGGAAAGATGGGAGACAGAAACGCAGTCTACCTGCGTATTTATGTCAGCTACGGAGCGGTCCAATGTCGACGGCCTTAGGGAAGCACTAATATCCAAAGTAAAGGAATTATATAAGGAGCGTTTTCCTTACCGAACGGAATTTAATTTCTAAACTAGGACGGATCTTTTGGTAAATACTGCCTGGTGACAATAGTTGATGCAAGGCGTTTGCCGGGACTGATCCCAAAGCTTCTGAAATGCATAAATTAGTTCCATTCTGATTTTGCCAGACCCCAAAAAAGCGTATTTTTGCAGCCCTTTCCGTAAAACGGATAGGGAGATTCCCCTTTAGCTCAGCTGGTTAGAGCATCTGACTGTTAATCAGAGGGTCGCTGGTTCAAGTCCAGCAGGGGGAGCTTAGGATTCAAACATAAAAGGGTCGCCAATGGTGACCTTTTTTATTTGCCTATAATTTACCAGCAGATTTTTAGCAGTAAAGCAAAGAGCTTTTTACCATTCAATGTTATTTCTTTTCAAAAGTTCTTTCAAGAAATAATTTTTTAAAGTTGTTGGTTAGATAATAAAAAATTTGAACTAAAATTTCCTATGGATTGCGTTTCCCATAGTAATTTTTGATCTCTGGTATAATTCAACAATTATTATAAGTTTTGCCTAAGCATTCAAATATTTAATGGTTGGATTGATCTAGTTCGAATTTCTATTTCAACTAAGGGTTTATATGTAGTGGTGAGATTATGGGGAGCAATGATATGGCTTAATACCTATTGATACACGACGATACTTTCCGATATTATGAAAACTCAAAAACTCAGGGATACTAAGGAAAACTACCGGTTTTTGTTGTACAATGTAGGATTTATAAAAATGTCTGTTGAATCTTGCAAAATATGTTGCTGACAAATTGCAAAAGCCGCGGCAGGTCGTTATTTTTAACGTACTGCTATGAGTCCTGTCCTGAAGACCCTTTGTTTGCTATGCGTTTTGGTATTTTTGAAAACCACTGTTTTCGGGAATACAATCATCGTAACAACGAATAGCGACAGCGGACCGGGAAGCCTGCGGGATGCGATTACTCAATGCGCTGCCAATGGAACTGCTACACAGGACTCCATAATTTTCGCGATTGCCGACAATTCACAGGCAGGAAGAACTATTACCTTGCTGTCACCGCTGCCGGCATTGACCTCCAATATGGTGATCAATGGGATTTCACAAAACGGAGCGCCGATCGGAGTTAGCAATGCCGAGATCATGCTCTTTCTTCCGGTATATAACAGCAATTTCACTTTTCTTCAGATAAATGATTGTAGCAATGTGGGCGTGTATGGTATTGCATTTGTCTGCAACTATGTTTATACCGGCTGGCAAAATTATTATGTTTATGGAATTTCCTATTTAAGGTGCCACAATCTGCAAATCGGAAGGCCCGGTGCCGGCAATTATCTTCTGGGATGTTCTTATAGTATTTTCTCGAATACTGGCAGGTATGGTGCGAATGTACTTGCAGACACCAGTCGTGCCTTGACCATTCAAAGCAATATTGTCGGCCTGGATATGAATGGTGGGTTCAGCAATACCTACCAGGGTCAGCAGGTTCCTGTGATGTGGGAGTCACTCGTAATTCTTAATACAGCCGACATCTTTCTAGGTGGTGACGATCCTGCTGAAGGCAATACGATAGTTTTTGGTTTGAACTATCCAGGCTATTCCTTCACCGGTTATAACATAGATATCGAAACAGATATGAATCTGAATAACGGTATCATGACGATTAAGAATAATAAATTCGGCACGCGGGCAGATGGTACGCTGGATCCAAATTTTACATCTGTTCCGGTATCCATCTATATATTGGGCGCCCAATCGGATTATGACTTACACTTTACAGATAATATTCTGCAGGGTGAGCTGGATATTACTTATATCGGTAAATATTTTTTCGTTCAGGGAAACACAATCTATAATCCCCGCATCAATACTGTTTACGACTGTGGAATTACTTTGGTAGGAAATAACGGAGGAGGGTTGATAGGAGGGCTGCTGCCCGGGCAATCGAATACGATTTATAATAACTATACTGATACGCTTTATTATTTCAATACTATTGCTCCCTGGGTAGCTTCGATCCGTTTCGACCTTCAGTCTCATGCCACATTGCTAAATAATATTACTACCTGCAATAAGTATTATAACTCCTCATATTTGGACGATGAAAATAACGGCAATTTATTAGGTAATGCTTTTGTGAGAGTAGATTCAACAGGCGTTAATTACGTAAAAGGCAAAGCAACGCCCAATACCCGAATTGATATTTATCTGGATGACGACTGCCCGGCTTGTGAAGGCAAAAGTTATCTTGGATTCACCATGTCGAATGCCGACAGTAGCTGGTTGTACACCGGAGTATTCAACTCTACTGTTGTAGCAACATCCACGGCAGGCAACGGTCAGACCTCCATGTTCTCAATGCCGACGATTACGGATTACTATGTTAAAATCAAACAACCCGGCTGCGGAATGCACAATGGTTTTATCAAAGGATTACTTGTTGCCGGTGGAGACCATTACAAATGGCACTATATGTCTCAGGTAAATGGCAACTGGCGCGACTCCATAGTGGCTACGACAATTGATTTGGTGAATGCTGGTCCGGGTTTGTATTTTTTCGATGCATGGCTTGGACAAACCTGCCGAAGTTATTATTTACAATATCAGCTGACTGATCAGACTCCGAAACTGGATACTTCCGCAATTACGATCAATAATCCCGGGTGCGGTAAATTCAATGGTTCCATTACTAATATTTCTCCGTCGACTACCCAGGATATTAAGATCAGTTGGATAAATTCAAATCGTGTGGTGGTGGGTAATCAGGCAGATCTCATCAATGTGGGACCGGGCAAATATAAATTGATCATGACGGATACCATTTCAAATTGCGCGGATTCCTCATTTTTTTATAACCTGGTTAATCAGAGCGGTCCTTCACTGGATATCAATAATGTTCAGATAACGAATGCGACTTGTCGATCGGCCACTGGAAGTATTACTGGAATACAATTTAGCAATATCACGGGAACGCCTGTTTATCTATGGTACGATTCACAGAACCGGATAGTTGGTAACAGTGCCGATCTTACCAATGTTACAGGTGGTATTTACTATATGAAATTTAAGGATCAGGGCGCATGCGATACCATCGCTACACCTGTGTTTACTGTTGGAAGCATTGGTCTTATCCAAATAAATACCTCATTAAAAATTGTTACGGGCACTAAATGTTTGGTACCTAATGGTGGGATCACAAATATTACAATATCGAATGCGGATACCTACATTTGGATAGATACGGTTACCAGGAATATTGTTTCGCAGAATCAAAATCTCACTGATGCTCAGTCAGGATACTATAAACTGATCGTGAATAATTCTTTTGGGTGTTCCGACTCTACAGCATCCTTTTTGGTTCCGCAAGGTGTTGCGCCGCCGCTAATCAATATTGGATCTGCAATCATTTCACCTAATGCCTGTATGCTTACAAATGGATCGATAACCGGAGTCGCCGTACAAGGTAGTTCTCCATTTGACTACGAATGGCTAAATGCCTCGGGTCTATTGGTTGGGAAATCAAATGATCTTACCAATATGCCGGAGGGATCTTACTATTTGGAAGTTACAGATAAAAATGGATGTTCCGATACCAGCGGCCTATTTCAAATCAATGATACTATCCTTACACCAGCCCCACCGGCTTATCAGGATCAGGTCGTTGCGAAGGGAACTTCGGCTAAATTGGAAATCAGTGATCCGCCTGATGGGACATATCAGCTGTTTGCGACCATCGATTTTCCATCGCCGGATCAGGAAAACACATCCGGTAGCTTTACCACTTCCCAGCTTTTCGAAGACACTACCGTATATGTAATATATAAGAAGGGAACCTGTTCAAGCCCATTTTCGCCGGTTCATATCACAGTAATAGCAGCACTTACCATTACGATGCCGAATGCTTTTTCGCCAAACGGAGATGGTCACAATGATTTGTTCCGGCTCAAATATCCCTCACTAGTGCAATCCTTTCAGATCACGATTTTTAATCGTTGGGGACAAAAAGTATTTGAAGCTAAAGACGCCGCCAAAGGATGGGATGGTACCATGAATGGCATGGATCAACCAGTGGGTAATTATGTGTATTTAATCCGCTATACCAATTTGCTTGGGGAGACAAAAAGCCTGTCTGGATGTGTGATACTGATCAGATAGGTTTATGAAGTTTTGCTGCAATACAAAATAAGCCTATCAAACATTGAAAATCTCTATAACGATATTTTGATATTTAAAAACGTAAGAATTAGATTCCGACTTTTAAAATAAAGTATTGATAGCGATGGTCATTTTTAGTCAGATTGGATCTTTTTGACAAGATTTTTCATCTAAGCCATTACGGCAACTAGCATCAATACCGGTTCGACTAATTGTTCGTTGCCGGATATTGTGGACGTAGCCTTTCCCGCTTCCGGTTTAATTCCTTTGGTAAATAGTTTCCAGGCCGTATCGGGTTCCAATAGGATGCTTGCATCGGGATGTTCAACTACAGCGGTTGTTAACTGCCACGAGCTATTTTTTCGAATCAGAAACCACTGACCACCAATTTCTGAGTTAATAGTAATTTTCACAACCGTGTCTTCTGCGGCCCGGACATCTTTATATCTGAATGGCAAGCCACGCATGAAAGTACTCATTACGGGGTAAAAGAATTCTTTGGTCATGATGCCGGGTATGCCTACCGCATCCCTGATTTGTTGCTGATGATGCCATTTTTCGGTAAATTCCCTGGCAATGTGAAACCAGTTCACAGATTGGTCTTCGCCAGCCCATGCAACCGACACGGGCGCCTGGACGGTCATATCAGCGTTCATCATATGGTCGCTGTATTTTTTGCCAGTTATTTCTAATAATTCAGTCAAAACCTGGGGACTTACTCTTTTAAAAGCCATTACCCAGTCCGCATTCAGTTTGTTTAAATAGTCAACTAAATCCAGGTACGAATTGATTTCTACATTTGGCTTTAGCCTATAATTGTTGCTAGAAGACAATGCTCTCAAATTAGTATCTAATAAGTGCGCCGCAATATCTTTCACTGTCCACAACGGTGCAATTGTGGGTTTGTTCCAATCTTCATAACTCAATGATTGTAAAAGTTCAATGAGTTTAATATCCAGTGGTTTAAAAAGGTGTTGGGTTAAAATCATTTTTATTATATAAAATTTGCAAATTCCGTCCCCTTGCATTTGTTTCCACACGAATCTACATAAAACCTTTATTTATGTTTTCAGACAAGAAGTTAAAGGCTTTTGTTCCAACAACAAATCCGCAACGAGCCAAAAAGTTTTATAACGATTTGCTTGAATTGACATTAGTGTCTGAGGATGACTATGCATTGGAGTATGATGCAAATGGAACAATTTTAAGAGTAACAATTGTTCGGGAACTGACGCCTCAAAGCTTTACCGTACTGGGCTGGAATGTTCCGGATATAACTGCGGTAATTAAATTTTTAAATCAAAAGGGAATCCAGTGTAACAAATATGACTTTCTTGAACAGGACAACTCTGGTATATGGAAATCGCCAGGCGGCTCAAAAGTTGCCTGGTTTAAAGACCCTGATGGTAATGTGCTTTCTCTAACACAATGAGCAAATACGTAGATCTGTTGTTATTCCTTAGTAATTAAAGGTGACCGAATTATCTAATCAGTATAAGCATTTCCGAAAAAATGAGCCTAATTCACAATAAAGACTTTGCGAAATCATTTTTATCGGTTCAATTCGGTTAGAATTAAATCGGTGATATCAAATCTTGGAAAATCACCGGTGTTATTCAACAGAACAAGCACAATTTCTTTATCAGGCTGAAAAATCAGCATATCAAAAAAACCAAATTCTGTTCCGGGATGATAAATTTCCGAGTGCTTAGAGGATACCTGAAATATATTTCGGTCGATCATCCATCCGTATCCATAGGAAGCATTCCACTCTTTCCATTCAACCCGGGGTATAAAAAGTTCCTGCATTTTTTCAGGGGGTAATAATTTCCCATTCATCATAGCATTCGCCCATATCTGCAGGTCTACAGCTGTTGAAGTGATGCCTCCCGCACCAATTACATTTTCCACGGGATAGGAATTTTCAGGTTCACCATTAATATATCCCTTTGCCAGGCTATCCATTCCTGTGGCAGAGACAAAATAAGAGTTCTTCATGCCGAGGGGAAGAAAAATTTGTTCCTGCAAAAAATCAGCGTATTTTTCTCCGGTTATCTTTTCAATAATATCTGCCAGAATTACATAACCGGAATTGCTATAACTAAACTGGGTGCCGGGTAGGAATTCAAGTGAGTCGCTGCAAAATTTAAATACCAGTTCGTCAGGGGTATATCTTTTGCTCAGGATTTTTACCAGATATTCCGGATTGTCTGTGTAATTGGGAATACCGGACTGATGCGTGAGCAATTGCTGAATCGTAATATTTCCGTGAATATAGCCGGGCAGGAATTTACCAATAGTATCATTGACACTGATTTTGTTGGCTTGCTCTAACAGCATAATCATCATGGCCGTAAAGGATTTGGAAGTAGATCCGATCTTAAATTTTGTGTTTCCATTATTGGGTATAGACTTTTCTTTGTCTGCCATTCCAAAACCCTTTTCGTAAATCAGTTTACCGTTGTCTTGAACCAGGACTGTACCATTGAACTGATTTTTCCCATGGTAAAAACTGAGTACGGAGTCAATGCCTTTTATTTTATCACTACTATTCTTTCTTAGATATTTCGCAAGCTGGTTCTTATAATTCAGCGTAGTATTGTTTACCTCAATTTGCCGAACGGCAGAGTCTACATTGTATTCCGGTAATATTAGATTGTAGCTTCCCCAGAAAAGATCAGTAGTATCGGAGCGATCCGGACCGTCACGGGAATCTCGAATCACCGTACTTCTGGATTCAATACTGGATTTGTTTCGTAGTATTTCATCTTTTTGAAAAGGTGTTGCATTCAGGGTATCAATGCTCGTCACGAGAAAGTTTATTTTGGTTGCCAGTGGGTCCAGTACAAAATGTTTGTTTCCACCTGCCAGATAAATCAACCCTTCATTGTTAGCCCGGTGTAAATAATATTTTCCCCCGTATTTTCGGTAGGTAATGGTTTTATTGTCTGCCAAAATATTGGCCTTCACGTGTGCCATGCTCAACATCATTTTCATAAAAAATCCCCAGTCGTAATAGGCAATGCCTTTCGGACTCAAGTGGATGTCAAATTCCAAAAATGCCAGATCGTCTACATCCAATAGGATCTTCCCTTTAAATAACGATTTTTTTATACCGTCTTTCTGATCAAAGTCGATTTCATAAGCTGGTCGCGCATTATAATTCACCACTCCTTTGAAAACGAAGTCATGGGCTGCCAATCCTTTATCACTCAGAAGTTCTGATTCCTTCACGTCACTTAGTATGTCTATGCTTGTTACTGCGGAAGGATCCAGGCCCATACTCACATTATCGGCGCCGTTAAAAGCAGTCAGGTCTTTATCCACGCGCGACTTCACCAAGTTGAATTGACTGTTTTTTCTTTGATAAGATTCGTAGTAGATATTAAATACGGCTTCCGAGAGGTCGATGATCCTTTTTTCTTTGCGACCGGTCATTCGGTAAAAACCGCCTATACGGTACGGCTGAGTGGAGTAGTTATCAGGAATTTTCGCAATGGCATTTTTAAGGAGTTCAAGAGGGTTTATTTTTTTAACCACTACTTCTTTAAGTAGCGATGGCTGTTCCTCCAGTTGGATCGAATATAAACTATCTTCAGAAGCTAGTAAGGTAACAGACCGGTATCCTACATGCGTAATCTGCAGTTGGCGTTTGTTGATGGTGGCTGGTATTTTGAAGATAAATTGACCATTTTCATTCGTGAGTGTGTTATAGCTGCTGTTTACAAGACTGATGGTTGCATAAGTCACAGGTTCGGAGGTGACCTGATTTGTTATCCTGCCCTTTAAAATTAGGATGGAAGTATCCGGCTGTGCCTGGGCGTTAGAACAGATGAAATACAATAAAAATAGAAAGTGCGTACTAATTCGGGTCAAAAGGTAATGTCAGTTAGAAGTAATGAAAAAAAAGAAATTGGATAATTAAGCCTTAGACTTAAGGATTCGAATCAATCTTAAACTTATAAATGATTTTTACATTAGAAAAGTTAAATATTAAATTAGGGAATTTGCCACTTCTTGTCTGAGATTATAGTTTCGACTTGCCATCAGAATTTAATTGAAGACTTTCTTTACCCCAAACTGTTCTAATTTTATTGGGAGGTCGAATACTCGCAGAATCTTGGTTGAATAATAAAATATGGTACGCCTTTGAAAAATAATTTGTGTTTTTTGATTTAATATGGCTTTGCTTGGGCCAGGATCTTTTGAATTGAATAATTCCTCTGATTTATCAATACAAATCGTGTTAAACTGTTTTGTTGCTCCTCATCTTTTCTTTATTTTAATATTCACGGTGGATTTTTAAATTAAATTATTTATGATTTCATAAATCTTAACTTAAGCCGAAGAGGATTTTAAATTGGGAGCTTTACTCGTTTTTTAGACCAATCGTTTCTGTGCTTGCCTAAACTCTTTAAAGAGTCGTTGATAATCTATTAATCTTAAATGGATTAACTGGAAGCAGGCTTGCAATTACCACATATTTTTTATAGATTTATATTCTCTCCCCCCAATTCTGCCTTCCAATACTCCCATAGAAGATCCAGATTCCGTCATCCAAGTCAAATGCAAAAGAAACCAGCGGTCAGGTTCCATAATAGAATTATATGGCATATTCCGGTTGGAAAATATACCCTAAACAGGCCAGTGCCCATCCCTATATCGGTCATTTGCATTTTTGTGATAAAAAAGACCTGATCCTACCCCGGCAAAAGCGGGAGTTGGAATCACTTACTGACTATCTTTCACGTAATAAATACAAATACCAACGGTTTCTCCGCCAGAAAAGCCGGAACCCATCCATCGACTTATACGCTGTCTTTCAGCCTTTTAACGAAGCTTTCAAGGCTCTTTTTCCGTTCATATCTTATGTGAAAGAAAAGGTCAAACCCGGAGATATCATCCTCAATCTCTGGGATCGTAGTGGCTGGACAGCCAGCATGCTCTCCGGATGGTTCCCCGACCAACAGATCATTACGGTTTGGGAGGGAGATAAAGATATTCTTGGGTATAAGGGGTTTGACTACTGGATGTCATCTGAAAGGCGGCTAAACCATACCGTCGTATTCACAGATTTTCTGAGACCCATGCCATTTGAATCAAACAGCATTTCGGCCATCATCGGAATGGACCTGCTTCATAGATTCAATCAACCAGAACTCATTTCCGAATTGAACCGAATCGCCGGCCCTCAGGCTCCCATTCTCTTTCCACATGTTCATCTGACCAATAGTGAGCCGGAACCTTATTTTGATCGCGGCTGTCGTCAGCTTCACGGAATGGAATATGATTTTCTTTTTGAGCAGATGGCAGAAACAACCTACCGAAAAGGGTATGTTTTATCCGAACCGGCTACTTTTAACTGGAACCAGGATAGTACTGATAAAGAAAAATTATTGATATCAGAACCAAACCATCCCAACTACAATGCGTGTATTGCCTGGATTCCGGACAAAGATCAGCCTGTTCTCAGGCCCTGGCGTGGTCATGAACAAGCCGAATGGGAAGCAAGTTACCTTTTACAAAATCCGCTGCTCAGTATTCATCCCATCAACCACCAAATTGAATTCAATATAAAGGAATATGGTCCGCTCATTGAAGAATTGCTCGAACATCACGCGGTATATGCCCACCGAATACGGCAAAGCACCGGTAAACCGATAAGCCAAACGGTGGTGGAAATCCTTTATTGGGCGGGACAGGGGAAGACCCTTCATGAGATTTTAAAAATAACCGGTATCCCAAAACCGGATATGCAACAGATCCTCCGAACACTCTGGGATTTGGAACTCGCCCAAACTGTACCCGTAGATGAAGCGGGATTTCGTTTGCAGTCATTACTGGGTCACCAAAAATATATTCTCGAAAGAAAAGAACAACAACTTGGCTTTTTCTGGAAACAGGCCGTCGAATCTTATTCCGAGGAGACCTATATAAAAATGGGAAATGAATTTCTAAACTATAGCCAGGCAGATGAACTAGTTGCCCTAATACAGAAAGCGCTCGTGCACCAGGGATTAAAAAAAGGAGATAGGGTACTGCTTTGCGCGGACCTGCATCCAGAAATCCTCCTGGTTTTCTGGGCCGCGACTATCCTGGGCATCGTAGTGGTGCCCGTTTCCCCCCGGGAAGCCCAACCACGCATCGAGGAATATATTCGCCTCCTGAAACCCCGTCTTGCCTTTGCAGAGCCCGCTCTTCACGAATCCATTCAATCAGCAGGATGCGATTCCATCATGTTGGATCTCACCGATGAACCCGCCTATAGCCCCGCCAGTTCATTTGAAAATTGGCTAAGCAATTGTCCCGGTACTGATTTATCAGAAAATTCAAATATAACAGGAGACGATATTGCGGTCATTTTATGGACCACCGGTTCTACCGGAAATCCTAAGGGGATTCCACTCACGCACGGGCAATTGATTAGGTCTGGTCGCTGTATGACGGAGACGTATCACTGGAAAAAATCAGACCGTTACCTGGCTGTTGGCGGATTGGAAACCATGAGTGGTCTTCGCCATGCTACGGTTGCTTCGGCGGAAATCGGCGCTTGTTGTATAATACCGGACAAAAACCGAAGTATATACCAATACGCCAAAACAATATTGGAAGAAAAAATTACGATTCTGTCGGCCAACCCCATCTTTTACAGACAATTGCTGGCTACGGCACGGACGGATGAAAAACTATTCGCTCAAAACCACCCGATCCGCCTGGCGCTTTGCACAGGCAATACACTTCCCGAGGAATTGAGAAACAAATGGCAGGAGCAATCGGGTATACAGCTGATGAATTATTATGGGCTTACGGAAACATCTGGCCTCTGTATAGCTGAGCCGAAAGGATTTTCACCGTCAGCTGATCACAGCATTGGTATCCCGATAGACTGTTTAATTAAAATCATCGACAAATCTGGCAACCCCCTAAAGACGGGGGTGAAAGGAGAACTCTGTATATATGGCGCAGGTATTTTTTCTGGGTATTTTAGAAATGAAGAAGCGACAGCAGCTTGCCTTCATCATGGCTGGTTTCATACGGGCGATCTCGCTATTCAAAATGAGGATGGAAGTATTAGTCTCTATGGTCGGCTCTCCGACTTCGTTAAACTGCCAACCGGTGAGCGTATCGAAATAAATGCGTTGGATGAAGTATTGGGGGAAATAAGCCAACTGACAGACTGGGCAGTTTGTCCCCTCCTGGAAAAAGAAAAAGAATCCGTTGTGCTTTTTGTGGTCCCCCGGTACACTGAAAAAGAAATAGAACTGATTGTGTTGATAAAATCAGCCCTTCGAAAACAGATTGGAAATTATGCCGTTCCCAATGTAATTGAGATAGTAAAAACAATACCACGTGGAAATCACAATAAAATACTTAAGAAAAAATTACTAGATAATTACCTGAAAGCACCAAATCACAAACTGCCTGATGTTAGAAAAACTATTTAAACAACCCCCGACCAAAATATTTTTACAGGACGGCCATAAAAGTTATACCTATGACTGGCTTAAAAAAAAGATCAGTCAGGTCTCCGGTTTATTTAAGCAACTGAAATTGCAGCACCAAGACAGACTTCTGCTTGCTATTTCCGATGAAGCGGAAATGAGCGCGCTCTTTATATCAGCCCTTCTGAATGGTATCACGGTTGTCATTACAGACCCGGAGTCTAAGTCTCCCAGGGCCAACAGTATAATCAGCAAAACCAGTCCGGCTGTAATTATTGCCGATAAGGAAACCTTAGAGAGCTGGAAGCTTGGCACAGATTCAGACGTCCAGGTTATTTCTTACCTGAAAGAAAAAGGGACAAGCGCGGGTATCCTCGGAAAATTCTTGCAAAAAACCAGGTCGGAAACTCCCGCCAATGATTATGTCCGGCTGCTGGAAAATGCAATACCACGAGACATTAGCCAAGATCCACTAACGGAGGATCATATCGCTTATATTATTTTCACTTCGGGCACTACTTCCGATTCCAAAGGGGTTGCCATCACCCGGTTAAATCTGGAGGCGCATCTTCTTACCCTGGAGAAGGTTTATTCCCTGAATGAAGAAAGCAGTTTGTTGAATCTTTTATTTCTTTGTCATGCCGATGGCTGCATACAAGGTCCTATTTTGGCAGCCCAAACCGGATGCAGTTGGCACAAACCATTCCGATTCAGCCTAAAAAAAATACCAGAATTCCTGGACTATGGTTACGCCAACAGTATCTCTCACATCTTCGTGGTTCCAGCCATGCTGCATATGATACTTTCCTTTGCTGAAAACTATGAGGACAGTTTCCTGTATCCGGAATTCAGGGCCATGCTTTCCGTGTCCGCACATTTAGACGCGGGATTATGGGATGCTTTCGAATCTACATTTAAAATTCGTTTGTCAAATATTTACGGGCTCACCGAAACCGTTGCGGGCAGTCTGTTTAGTGGTCCATTGAGTGAAACTTATAAGAAACATTCAATTGGAAAACCGGTTGACTGCAAAATCTGTATTGTAAACGATTCTTTTGATTCAGTTCCATTGGGGGAAACAGGCGAGTTATGTTTAATGGGCGATCACATTATGAAACAATATTGGGGCTCTCCTGCAATGACTGATGAAGTGTTCCGCAACGGCTGGTTTCTAACGGGTGATCTGGCTTCGATGGATGAAGGCGGTTTTGTAACGATACGCGGTAGAAAAAAGAATCTCATCATTTCTGGCGGTATAAATATCCAGCCGGAAGAAATAACCGAATGTCTGTTGAAACTGGAACCGGTTCAAGAAGCCTGTGCTGTCGGCATGCCGGATGAAGTATTTGGTGAGAAGCTGTTTGCTGTCGTTGTTTTAAAACCAGGATTTAATACGACAGGAACTGACCTCGTAGAAAAATGCCGTATTTCACTGGAAGAAAAGAAAGTTCCTCATCGAATTATCATTCTCCAGGAGCTTCCGAAAGGAGTTTCAGGTAAAGTACAACTCAACCAGCTAAGAGAATTATTAGCGAAACAGCAGACCGCCCAAATGTTAATTCAGGGTAATCTATTTGAAAACGACGTGTTGACCATTGCCGCAGATTCTTTTCAGGTGCCGGTTTCAGCACTCTCCATTCGGGATACCTCGCAGACCATTGCAGGCTGGGATTCTCTGGCTCACCTTGGTTTCATCACTTCACTTGAAGAACATTTTAAGGTCCGCTTTAATACGGCGGAAATTATTACCATGAACAGTATCCGGAGAGCAACGGAGCTCATTAAAGAAAAAAATGGATAAGTCATCGGTAAAAATCATGGCGCCCTTGCGGATATGGATTTTCCTGTTGATTGCCATCATCGCTATCGGAACCGTTGTGTATTTCCGCGAACAGTCTAGGCGGTTATCCATGCTCACCAGCCGCATTGTGTATTTGGACAAAGGCTTTCGGCAGACCTATGGAAAACCTGTGGTACTCATTATCGGCAGTTCATTGGTTGAAAGCGACATTTTTGCCTCAGATAGCATCGAAAAAGATATTCATCAATTTTGCAACCGGGATGTAAAAGTTCTAAAGCTCTGGAAGCGCAGCGCCACGATATCCGAAATCATTAACGAGTTACCCATACTACGCAATGTGCATCCCGATCTGGTAGTTTTGGAAGCGAATTTATTTTTTTACAAGCCATTTAGTTTCGACCAACGGACGCTTTATATGCAGAGTTACAACGACATGATTTTATGGAGACACAGGGCAATTTATTATGCACCTGACTCGATGCCTGTGTTTGACGCGATAACGAGACCTGAAGTTGGAAGATTCAGAAATGGGCTGGTTGATACCAATGAAATCAGGTCATTCCGGGAGCTGGCCGGTATCTGGCAGTCAAAAGGGACACAATTTTTATTTATCAATTTTCCGATCGAAGAACTGGAGGAAATCAAAAAATGGAATAGTCCAGATACACTAAACTTCAGGAACAATCTTCAATTTTTAAAGAAAAAGATTTCATTCACTTATGAGGACGGACATTTATTATTGATGAAATCTGATTTTTATGATTTTCTCCATATGAACAAAAAAGGAAACAGCATATTTTCCTCATTTTTTTGCAGAGCTCTCTGCATACAATTGGGAAAATCATGAAATTGCAGGCGCTGTTTGTGCTTATCGTATTCCTTACAACGCCGCTGATCTGGCGGGTTCCGGTGTTTTGGAAGGCAAATTGTATGGCGGGCATTACCTTCCTGGTTTTGTCCTTTATTGCTCCCTTGTCTCTTCTCCTAATGTTGTTGGTTGCAATCAGTCAATGGTTGATCTGGCAATTTGATTTTTTTCAGTCCGGGAGAATCGGTTACAAAATCACTTGCATTCTTCCTTTACTGCCCCTGGTTTTTTATAAAACTGAAGCCGGTGTACAGCATTGGTTGATTCCACTGGGATTGTCCTTTTATTCTTTCCGCCAGGTGCATGTGGCTTTTGAGGTTTATAAGGGACAGATACAAAAACCTTCTTTGGCTTCCTATTTCCAGTATTTACTTTTTTTACCGGTGATGCTTATCGGACCGATTCACCGGATGCCGGAATTTAAAAGGAGTTTGCGTAGAATGAAATGGAATGCAAACTATTTTTCCGAAGGACTGGAGCGAATACTCTACGGATTTGTGAAAATTAAGTTTTTGGGTAATTTTTTATGCAGCTTGGAAATTCCACAGATTGCCCATCAGACCAATCATTTTTGGCTTCGTTTGTATCTGGAAGTGGTTGCCTTTACAGGGAACGCGTATTTTCAATTTGCGGGATTTTCTGACCTGGCCATCGGATCGGGCCTTCTGTGGGGTATCAAGGTGATGGAAAATTTTAATGCCCCTTTTATGGCCACGAATATGCAGGAGTTCTGGCAACGCTGGCATATTTCCCTTTCAAGCTGGTGTCGCGATTATGTATTCTATCCCTTGCTTGCGCTGGGTAGAAACCGCTGGTTTGCACTAATATGTGCAATGCTTGTGCTTGCGTTATGGCATGAAATTTCTTTTCGATATATTGTCTGGGGCATCATTCAGGGCCTGCTTATTTTGTTAACCGTGACCTCGAGAAAAAAATTACCTGCGCTATCTGTCTTTATTAATCAGCATCCGGCAGGGCGCTGGATTGGAAGGCTCTGGGTGTTTCATTTATTTTCTTTCAGCTGTATTATAATCGGTTCAGAAGGCATTTCTTCTTTGAGTGAGAACTTTAAAAATTTATTTTTCTGATGTATTCCTGGTTACTGAAATATTTCCGGAAACCTGTTGCAAACCTGCTGATCTTCATCTGGTACCTGCTTCTTATCATACTTGTTCTTTTTGCCTCAGATTTTCAGGCAGGCCGGTTCCATTATTTGCAATGGTAACTTGCTGGTCGAACTGACTGAATCGAATAAAGCCAGACGCACTACTTTTTACATGCCTTTCTTTATGTTCTTTATACTGAATATAATGCCCTGTATTATTTAGGCTATACAAAAGTTCCGAGTAAAAGACCGACTGAACACAATTGCAGATACTAGTTTTTATTCCGATCTCAAATTATTAGACGGCTTTGAAAGTGCCGCTTTTGTTGAATGAAAGGTTGCAGTAAGCAGGGCCGTTATTATGATAACTAGGGCTGAAAAAATAAATGGAACGGCGGATATGCCCGGACTATATGAAAATAGTTTCATCCAGTTTCTCATGAAATAATAGGCGACAGGGAAAGCGATGGATGCGGCAATCAATGAAAGCCAGAAATAATTCCTGGTAATTAACACAATGATTTGTCCGACACTGGCACCAAGCACCCTGCGCACACTGATTTCTTTTTGTTTTTGTTGCGTGGTATAAGCCGTTAAACCCAGCAAGCCCAGACAAGTAATAATGATTGTTAGGATGGCCAGCGAAGCGAAAATTTTTCCTCGTTTCTGGTCAGCTACGTACTGCGAATTCAATCCTTCATCCAAAAATTTAAATTCAAAGGGTAAAGCGGGGAAATATTTTTTCCAGACGCCTTCCACTTGAGACAGCGTATTGCTTGAATTTCCCGGCTTCAGCTTCATTATATATGTGTTGTTCAACGGGCCATAAAAAAACAAAAGCGGTTGAATTGGGTTATAAAGAGAATTTTGATTAAAATCCTTTACGACACCGACTACTTCGAGATAATCTTTGGCAGACGTATCACCGGGGAAAGTAATACGCTGACCAATAGGCTGGTCCCATCCAAAATGTCTGGCAAAACTTTCGTTGACCATGGTACCGTGTGAAGTGTCTGCTGGCTCAAAATTCCGTCCTGCAACAACCTTGATTCCGAGTGCTGTAAAATAATGGGCATCTACGCCATAACATTCAACCCCCTTATCTAAATGCCCCGTTTTGGTTTGCACCCTGAAAAGATTCAAACTTGTATTTCCTGATCCGGGATAGGAACCTCCAATGCCAACATCAGCCACTGACGACAATCCGCGAAAATCATTACCCATTGCAACTATCTTTTCCGGCTCGTATTTACCTGTATTTACCACCACCGTCATAACCTGATTTTTGTCAAATCCCAGGTCTTTATTTCTCATATATTCTAGCTGCGAGTAAACGATCCAGGTAGAAATCAGCATGACCATGGAAATGGAGAATTGTAATACAACCAGCGTCCTACGAAGATTGATATTACCAGATGCTTTTGATAGCGCGCCTTTTAAAATACTCACGGGCTGAAATGACGACAAATAAAAAGCAGGATAGCTTCCACCGATTAGGCCGGTAAATAAACCAATGCTAAGCATTAACAATATATTGAAAGGCTGTAAAAGGGTCGTAATCGAAAACGATTTTCCGGATATCGAATTGAAGAGAGGAAACAACAATACGATCAGTAAGAAGCTGAGTATCAAAGCGGCCATCGCAGTAAGTACGGATTCTCCTAAAAACTGTGCGATCAGCTGTCCGCGTTTTGAGCCCGTAACTTTTCTGATGCCTATTTCTTTTGCTCTTCGCGCAGATCTTGCCGTAGTAAGATTCATATAGTTGATGCAGGCGATGAGCAACATAAAAAACGCCACTGCGGAAAAAGTCCATATATATGACATACTTCCCAATTCTTCCGGTTCTCTTTCCAGATCTGAATGAAGGTGAATATCAACAATAGGTTGTGCATAAAAACGCATCTTCACCCCAAATGGATCAAATACGGGCTTCACATATTTAGCAACCGTCTGATCCACTTTTTTCTGAAATGCCTGCTGGCTTGCTCCGGGCTTCAACAAAGCGTAAGTGAAATAATTAAAACTACCCCAGTTCTGATTATAGTTGTTTGAATCTGAGGACATGGAGATGAGCATATTGTAGCGGATATGGGTATTTTCAGGGATATCTTCAAAAACACCGGTGACCTTATAAAGGTCATACACCGTGTGTAGCGTTTTGCCAACAGCCGACACATTTTTACCAAAATATTTTTCAGCTGTCGTTCTGTTTATGACAACGCTACGCGGTTCAACGAGTGCTGTATTAGGATTACCCTCCAGAAACTTTGCAGTAAATATTTTAAAAATATTGCTGTCGGCGTAGTATGCTTTTGTTTCAAAGAAACTTTTATCACCTATTTTAAAGAGCGTCCTTTCTCTGCTCAACATACGGGCGGCTTCTTGCACTTCTGGATAATCTTTTTTCATCTGAAAAGCCAGCGGTGCTTCCGTATAAGTGAAATTTGTATTCTTGTCTTTTTCTGTAACGTAGGTGACGATACGGTATATGCGATCCGCATATTGGTTAAACCGGTCGTAGCTGAGCTCGTCTCTTACATAAAAGACTAAAAACAGGCTGAACGTGATTCCAATGGTAAGACCCATAATATTTATCAGACTGAACCATTTGTCTTTTCTAAAATTGCGGAGGGCAATTCGCAATACATTTTTGATCATACGGGATTGTTTGATGTGGAAACTATACTTGGACGCTCAATTCGACCAATTTGTTTCAATTAAAGCTCCAATATTCCAAATATTTGATATTCACTGGAATATTGAATCACAAAACCGCGAAAACTGTTCGGTTTTAGTACAGGAGATGTCCGCAAATCTATATAACCCCGCCATTGGGTAGTATCAAATGGCATGGCAAAAACTCCATAAAATATTGAAATCGACAATAAATTCACCGCAGAAGCAGGAGTGGCTGAATTCAATCCACAACCGATAAACGTTCTCTAGTGTAATTTGAGAAAATGTCAATCGCTTCATATAATTCTAGTCCAATACCTTGAGTAAGTTGTTTTGGTTCGGTCATACAATGTGTCAAAAAAATGGCAATGGATTTTTTTACCGGATCTGCAGACCACCAACCTCCATAAGCACCTGGCCAGCCAACGGAGCCTATTGAGCCGGCGCAAGGAATAGATAAATATGGGCTTTCAGTAGTAACGACAGCCACACCCAATCCAAAACCAACATTATCCTTAAACAACGGCATGCCAAACAATTTTGAGTGTTGTCTTTGATCTGGCGTCAAATGATTGGAGCACATCAAATCCTTTGTTTCCTTTTTTAAGATTTGTACACCATTTGAACTCCCATTCTCCACAAAAATTCTGGCAAATTTTAAATAATCTTTCATCGTTGACCAAAGGCCCCCACTTCCAGCTTCAAATTCCAAACCAGGAGGCCGTTCTTTGAAAGCCATTTTTAATGGAACTGTTTCAAGATTGATTAGTTTTCCGAATTCATCGAAACCAATATTAGACGCACATCTGTTTTTTTTGTCTTTGGGGACGTCAAAAAAAGTATCAGTCATGGCCAATGGGTTGAATATTTTTTCTTCCATCACCCTGCCCAATGATTTTCCCTCGATAGTCGAAATAAGAATACCCAATAAGTCAGTAGACTTTCCATAATTGAATGTTTCTCCGGGCTGACTTATTAAAGGAAGACTTGCTAGTCCATTCACCCATTCTTCAAGTGTAATTTCTGTATCAATGTCGCCCCCTAGTTTCTCTAGGTAATCTTCTTTCAGTTTTCCTTTCTGAAATCCGCTATATGTAAAACCTGCCCTGTGGGTCAGTAAATCGAGTACGGTAATGTTTTTGTTAGCATTTTCGTATTCATCCTGTTGATTTATCAGGACTTTCATTTTCCCAAATTGTGGAAACCATTTTGATATCGGATCAGTGAGATCCAATTTCTTTTCCTCATACAATATCATGGCAAGTACTGAAGTAATTGGTTTTGTCATTGAGGCGATTCTATAAATCGTATCAATGGTCAATAATTCCTTTGTCTCCAAATTCTTAAACCCGTCAGTTTCCTGATATAAAATTTTTCCGTTTTGCCACAATATGCAGTTAACTCCGGCGAGCTTTTTATTCTCAATGAAATTTCTAAACATATCCCGCTATTCGATGAAATTTAATATTGCTGTGGTAGTTAAATCCCGGCAATGCTCAAATCTCAAATTCATATTATTTATGATTTTGTGACATTTCATACATTAAAATATGCTGTTGACTGTCTACTTTATTTTCTTGCTTTTGCCTTCGATATAAGTCATAAATTTTTCGCCATCCCTGGATATTTCGAATTTTGTATCGATGGTATCGTTGTCAAGTGAAGTATAGGTCAATTTGAAGATCGGGGCGTTTGGAATTTTGTCGCTTGTCAGAATGATAGTCTTGTCTGCATAAGATATAGAATAGTTTATCGTATGTCCCTCGTTATCAAAATAGATAGCTTTTGACGGGGCACCTGATAAATCCAAATACACGACCATCAGATCGTCGTGTACAATGGAGGGCTTACTAGATGTGGCCGGATATTCTGAATGGGATTTTCGCACGAGTATTTTGTCGTTGAGGTCCGGGCTAAATGTAAAAATTCCGCCACCTTGCCCGGGCTGGCCATTGCCTTCACCTTTCCATTGTCCCATTAACCAGGACCACTTTTCCCATGTTGCGGTTTGCTGAGCAACACATGTAGTGATTCCCATGACGAGTAAGGCAGTCAGATACAATTTTGATTTCATCATTGTTACGTCTTAAATGTGAATAGTAATTTAATAAAGTATTTCTTATAGGAGAAAGCCTTTTAATGCCGTTACGAAAGTTCCCTTAACAGGCTCTCGCATTATGGTCTCTACAATTGATTGCTTCTAGATGAAATATATACTCATTTTTTTCTCGGCTCATAGTAATGCGTTACGGCACCACATTTAAATGTTTTTGTTTTAAGCAGTCTAAGATTTATTCTATCCTTGATGTTTATAAATAATGGTAAGCCCTTCCCTACAACAGTTGGCTGAATGTTAATTTGGTATTCATCAATTAGGTCAAGTTGTGTTAAAGCTACTATCAAACTTGGACTGCCTGCCAAAATGTTGCTGCCCGCTTGTTTCTTGAGTGCTAAAACTTCTTCTTTCATAACTTCCTTTTTCAATTTTGTATTTTTCCATTCAACATTTTTGAGCGTTCTGGAAAAAACAATCTTTGAAATATTATCTATTAATACAGCAAATTCATCTGTGGGCTTGTTGCCAGTAGGATTTTTTACGACGGATGGCCAATAGCTTTCCATAAGTTGATAAGTTATTCTTCCGTATAAAAGGGTATCTGCACTACTCAATAGGTCATCATAATGTTGATGTATTTCATTATCTGCAATCATTGCCGTATGATCGCAAAATCCGTCAAGTGTCATATTGATTGCTGCGATGAGTGGTCTCATACAAATGGTTTTTTAACTGCAAATAATGTTTTGTTCGCTTCGAAGTGGTCTAGCGTTTGTATTCAATGTAGCCGACGACTTTAAGCTATTTGGTAAACTTCAAATAAACAGTTGAAGGATTTTTCAAGCCTTCGATTAAATGATTCTATAAAATTATGCTTAGAGAGGCGGTATAAAAATAATGCTGGATTATTTTTTCTTCGAGTTCTAATGCTTGATCTCCAGATTAGAAATAAACCAGTGATCGACCGCTTTTTGGAGTTCGCTGCAGTCCGGGTTGAGGTCGGTAGCCCAGGCGATGATCCCATCCGGGCGTATCAAAAGGGCACTTACACCCAGCCTGTCTTTTACGCTTCCTGAAATATATTTGATCTGGTTGTCGTATTCACTGACCAAAGTTTTTATAGAAGCATTCATGTCGAAATCAAGCATGATTCCTAGACCATCGTGCATCAACTCGCCTATTCTTCCCCCGTCTTGGAATTCAAAATTGGGTACGCTGTGACCTACCAGCGGATGTTCACCCCCGAGATGGTATTGGGTGTAAATACCCCAAACCCTTCCTGCAAAAAAAGTGGCACCATCGCGTGTATTCATCAGGTCGCGGATAATGGCGTACAGCGCGCGGGCATGGGGTTCTGGTCCCATGATGGCTGCCTGGGCGCGTGACCAGTCCAGCACCTGTGCACCCACCGGATGACGTTCGGTGTAATAAGTATCCAACAAACTTTCCGGCGCTTTTTCCTGGATGGTTCGGGCTAGCTTCCAGCCCAGGTTCATGGCATCTCCGAGTCCAAGGTTAAGCCCCTGGCCTCCCAAGGGCGCGTGAATGTGCGCGGAATCACCGGCTAGAAGTACCCGTCCTTTGCGGTAGGTGGTAGCCTGCCGTGCCCGGTCGGTCCAGGTGGTAGCGATATGCAGCGTACGGATCGTCACGCTGGTGTTCGAGACCCGGCGAAGCACCTCCTGTACGTGATCAAGTGTAATGGGTTTTTCTGAATGATGGAATGCACCGCCGTCAAAATCCTGAATCATCACATAACCTGGCTGGGATTGCAGGTACATACCTCTTTCGGTCACATTTCGTCCGGGACTGAGCTTTTCCGGATCGAGCATGTCAATTAGCGTAGAGTAGCCGGTAAATTCGGGTTCCGTCCCGGCGAAGTCAAACCCCCCGGCTTTGCGGACAATACTGCGGCTTCCGTCGCAACCCACGAGCCATTTGCCTTTAAAAGTTTGGTCACCGGACTGAACGCTTACTCCGTCGCCGGTTTGATGAAAGTCTGTCAGGGCATGTCCACGCCTGATTTCTACACCCAGTGTGGTTGCACGGCGGGTCAATACCGTTTCAAGCTCCTCCATTTCAGAAATTAAACTCGGTTCGGTTGAGCTGGGCAGGCGATCCTTCCACTGAGCAGTGTCAATATGGTTGTAGTAAAAAGGAATGCCGGCAAAATGCCCTGCCTGACGTGGGGCGTTTGGATTGGAATTTTGGTGGGGATTCTTTAGACGCTTGTGTATTTCGAGTTGGTTTAGCAACCCACGACGATACAATGTTTCGATGGTAGGCGCCGAAAGTCCCCGTATCCCGAAAGGAAGTTGCTTCAATGGCGAGCGAGGATCCGCTGCCTTCTCCAGTATCAGGACGGTACATTTGGCCAAGGCCAGTTCACAAGCGAGGAGTAGTCCAACCGGTCCGGCCCCTGAAATGATTACATCGTGAACAAAATGATTCTGTGCGGATTTCCTGCTTTCGTTTGTCGCTTTCACATTGGAATGATTGAGACACAAAATTCCGGGATGCGCTTGCCTTAAGCTTGTACAAACGCGACAAAATCGTTGCCTACCGCTTGTTTCCCATTCCTTGCTTTTCGCGCGAAGGCCGCTGGTGTAGTACCGCTGTAGCGCTTGAATTCCCGGCTTAAGTGGGACTGATCCGTATAACCTAGCTCATGGGCCAAGCCGGCCAGGTTGGAGTCCGGACACTGCCATAGTTGATTTCGTACCTGCTCAAAACGCATCAGACCGGAAACATCTTTAACCGTATAGCCGGAAGACTGCTTGAATTTCCTTTCCAGGGTGCGTACCGTTGCATGGGCCGCCGCTGCAACCTGGCTTACCGGCATGGTGCCGTTTGCTTCCCGCATTGCGACGCCCGCTTTGAACAGCAAACTGTCTTTGGCGATCTGCGATTTAGCACTCAAGAAATACTGTTTTACCTCTGCCAGTGCTTCATCTATTCTGCCGGTTTGAATCCACTTATTCAAGGGGGATTGAAGTCGGGCGATGGGATGCTCAAATTTGTGAACTCCTTCTTGACCCGACGGCAAACCGAGCAAATCGAATACGGTCCAAGGAAAGCACCGGATTCCAATAACTTCAAAACGGTTTTTAGTGTACAAAAGAACCGGCTGATTGAGCAGTCCCATGATAAAAGGAGATGGCAATGGTTGCAAAGTTCCATTGTATAAAATATTACAGGTGTTTCCGAAATGAAAAATAATTTCTGCGTAGCCATCCGGTAATACTTTGAAGCTCGATTCTGATTCTCCGAATTCCATGCGGGTGTACCAAAAACACTTTATAACATCCCGCAGCTCTTCAGGAGGTTCAAATTCTTGATGTTGCATCTTGAAAGTTAGCAAATTTGGGGTGTCTAGGATGCTACCATGATGCAGCGATTCCATGCATTTTTTCTCCGCCTTTTGCAAAAACCAGTCATTTTATAGATGCACTCAGCATTGGTCTCGAGCCCTGTACCCCCCTTGCAAATATGGCTTTAAAACGATATTTTCATAACCGAAAATCCTAAATCCTGATGCATGCCTTTTTCAGCTAGCCAGTGGGTAAAAACACTGGTATCGAACCCTGTCAAGATGAAAATCCTTAACTACCGTATTGTCACTTGCTTAATCGCTATATTGCTTGTAGTCAGTTGCGTTAAACAAACTCCGCACATCACCAATCCGCCTCCAACCAATCCACCTACCGTCAATCCGCTTCCACCTCATGCTGAAGATCCAGGGGATTCCGCAGCCATGATATATATCGCAGGTGGAAATACCAATGATGTATATGCCCTTGATGCAAAAACCGGAAAACTCGTATGGAACAAGAAGGTAAGTGGTACCTATACCACTTCGGCCTTTTATAACAGCGGACTAATTGTGGTAGAGGGATTTGATAACAACCTGACTGCTTTCGATTCTGCTGGCAAAGTGCAATGGACCCATCAACTTCCCGGAACTCCGCAATGGCCATTCTACCTCCCCGTTGCAGGCCGGGGTGGCATTCTCTATGCGCAGGACAACGAAGATCTTTATGCGATCAATGTGATGGATGGGTCAATAAAATGGACATTCACCAAACCCCCCAACGAGGGAACGGGCATGGTGGTCACCAATCGGGATATGGTTTATTTCAATACCGGCGTCAGTCATTTTTATGCGTTGGACGCGGCAAACGGCCAATTGCAATGGGATAGTTGGGATCCGGTTGGCAGTACGCCGATCGTATATGACAACCTGATATACCAACAAGGTGGCTCCGGCGTGCTCGTCAAAGATGCACACACGGGACTGTTGGAATGGACGTTCTCTCAATTTCTCGGAACCGTCATCAACATGAATTACGGCCGCATTTACGATATATCCGGAGCGGTCACCGATTCGGCTACCGGAAAAATTTCATATCCATCCATGCAGGTGCATTCGACCGCCTCTGTACCAGCTGGCTCCATTTATCCGATTCTGGCCGATTCGCTGGCTATAACGCCAGAGGGATTTGCCAATGCATTTACGGGTCAATTGAACGGTGTCCCGCAAACGAGTCGAGCTATTTCTGGAGCCTATCAATCGGGGGGAACCTATGTTAATCACATTTTTTATTATACCACCTCCCAACGCGATCAATACGATCCATACGCTGGTGGACACCTTTATACCGATGTGTATGCCTATGATGTCAGGGCCCAGAAATTGCTTTGGCAAACCTCCATTGAAAACGGCGACATTAATTTTATAGAACCCTGTGTGGTCACCAAATCTCAGCAAGTTTATCGCGGTGCCTTTATTTATAAGTAGGACTTAACGCGGCTCCACTCAACTTCCTTCCATTTGCACCTGCCCCAAGTACCCCTAGAAAACCATCGTTTTTTAGGACGACATACGTGTTTGGAAAACAGGACACCCATTGTATCAAGACCGCACAATCTCCGGGAAATAAGATCAGATAAATAACTGAAAAGCAATAAGATAAAGGTCTGGCATCTTCTTAGCCGCAAAGGGAAAGGCCGTCCTTATGATCCCATAGTGGACCAAGGTCTGGAAAAGAGAGCTAACGATCTTCGATAATAAATCCTGGATGAATATCCACCACAAAATCAACGTGCATTTTTTATGATGAAATATTATTCAAAAATTGCCTGGCGAAATTTAGTAAAGAACAAAATCTACTCCGTCATCAATATCGCGGGCCTGGCTACAGGAATGGCTGTTGCCATGATCATCGGCCTGTGGATAAACGACGAGGTATCTGCCAACAAACACTTTAAAAATTACGAAACCATTTATCAAGTGATGATGCACCAGACTTTTGATGGCGTGCGTTACTCACAACAATCTATGCCCTATCCCTTGGGAGAGGAATTAAAAAATAAATTCCCAGATTTCAAAGGAGTAGCGATGTGTGATTGGGGACAGACGCACTCATTGATTTATGGCGACAAAAAAATAAGCAAATACGGGCATTTTATAGGTGCCGAGGCGATCAATATGTTCTCGATAAAAATCATCGATGGTGACAAAGATCCCTTGCATGAACCCTATTC
>JABDAN010000013.1:0-8987 GCA_013289175.1 Bacteroidota bacterium | reverse complement strand
CTATTCCATCGTGTTAACCAACGAAACAGCCAAAATTCTCTTTGGAAATGAAAACCCGATCGGCAAATTGGTGAAGATGGACAATCAGACAAATTTGAAAGTGACCGCCGTTGTCGAGAAGCAACCCAAAAACAGCTCCCTTACGTTCGATTATTTAATGCCTTTCCAATTGCAGGAGCCGCTCTACAGTTGGATTCGGCAATTTCACAAGACAAATTGGGGCAACAACTCATGGCAGGTATATATACAATTAAATGGAAACGCAAGTTTTGCCTCTGTAGACAACAGGATTAAAAATGTGGTTATTTCCCATTTCACCGATGAAAACACCTTGAAACATATCAAGCCGGAAGTGTTTATTCATCCGATGGCGAAATGGAGACTCTACAGTGATTTTGAAAATGGAAAAAATACCGGTGGATTTATCAAATATGTGCGGATGTTTGGGATTTTGGGTTTGGTCGTTTTGGTGATTGCATGTATCAATTTTATGAACCTGAGCACCGCCCGTTCAGAAAAAAGAGCGAAGGAAGTTGGGGTGAGAAAGGCGGTCGGTTCTGAAAGAAAACAACTCATCAGTCAGTTTTTAAATGAATCGATCCTGATTGCGGCACTCTCCTTTGTATTGGCATTGGGGATCGTGCTGTTGGCGCTGCCTTATTTCAACAAACTGACTGATAAGGACATGAGCCTGCAAATATCCAATCCCTGGTTTTGGGTAATCATGATTGCCTTTACCATCATCACCGGTTTACTTGCCGGGAGCTATCCGGCTTTTTACCTATCGTCTTTTAATCCGGTTAGTGTACTAAAAGGAAATCTGAAAGCCGGACGAAGCAGCTCCCTGCCAAGGAAAATTTTGGTTGTCCTGCAATTTGCAAGTTCCGTGGTACTCATGATCGGAACGATTGTCATCAATCAGCAAATTCAATTTGGAAAAAACAGGCCGATCGGCTTCAATAATAAAGGGCTGATCTCGGTTTATTGGTCGGATGATATTGCAAAGAATTTTGACGCCATTCGTCAGGAATTATTGAATACAGGCGCAGTCGTTTCCATATGCAAAAGCAATTCCCCGCCATCGGATATTTATAGCAGCAACAATGGTTGGGAATGGAAAGGCAGTCAACCGGTTGATAAATCAGCGGTTTTCTGCACCATTGCCACTTCTTACGACTTCATCAAGACGCTCGGGATTAAAATGTTGGCCGGAAGGGATTTTTCCAGGGATTTTGCCGACTCAAACGGAGTGATTTTAAACGAGGCTGCCGTTAAACGCATGCAGCTTCAAAATCCGGTTGGGACGATGCTGAAGTGGAATGACAAGCCCATGACGGTAATAGGTGTGATACCGGACATTCAAATGGAATCTCCTTACCGCGCTATTTCTCCGCTCACGATTATTTACAGTAAGGACTGGGTCGGCTATGTAGATATACGCACCAACCCGAATATGTCTACCTCAAAAGCGATTGCTTTGATAAAACCCATTTTTGACCGGTATAATCCTTCTTTTCCATTTGAATACAAATTTGCGGATGATGAATACGCGAAGAAATTCAACTATGAGGAACTCGTAGGGAACCTCGCGGGAATCATTGCCGTATTGGCCATTTTTATTTCCAGTCTGGGGCTTTTTGGTTTGGCTTCTTTCACGGCAGAACAAAGGGTAAAAGAAATTGGAGTAAGAAAAGTTCTTGGCGCCAGCGTGCTGAATTTGTGGAAACTGCTCTCAAAGGATTTTGTAATCCTGGTTTTGATTTCATGCGTTATTGCGATACCCGTAGCCGGCTATTGTATGAATCAATGGCTAAAAACCTATCAATTTAAAACCACCATTGGGCTCGGAGTTTTTGTTTTGGTGGTCGCTGTGTCCATGGCCATTACACTGATCACAGTGAGTTTCCAGGCAATCAAAGCAGCGATGGCAAATCCTGTAAAAAGCTTAAGGACTGAATAAACTAAAGAAAAACTGCTTCCGAGAGCTGTTGGTTTTAATATGCATGATGGAAAAGTTGTTCCTAGAATAGAAATAAATCATGTTCAAAAATTATTTCAAAGTTGCTGTTAGAAACTTCTTTAAAAATAAAGGACTTTCCTTTATCAATATTTTAGGCCTTACGATTGGACTGTCGAGTTGCTTATTGATTGCCCTGTATATTCAGCATGAATTGAATTACGATGTCTTCCAACAGAAGGGGGAACGGTTAGTACGGGTAATCATGGAGTATCAATTTGATGGCGGAGGCCAGTCCAATAGGGGAAATTTTACCAGTGTCCGGGTTGCTTCTGTGTTTAAATCCACTTTTCCGGAAGTAGAAGCAGCCGTGAAAATGAGCAGACAGGAGCGGATAGTTCAGTACAAGGAAAATCTGATCGACGAAAAGAAGTTTATGTTCGCCGATTCAAATTTTTTTGATGTCTTCTCCTTTCATTTGCTGGCAGGAAATCCGCATAAGGTGCTTGGGGCGCCCAAGAATGTGGTGCTTACACAGTCAACCGCCAGACGATATTTTGGTGCCGAAAGTCCTGTTGGTAAATCTTTGCATGTCGGAACGGATACCAGTTCATACCAGGTCACGGGGGTAATGGAGGATTGTCCATCCAATTCTCAAATAAAATTTGATTTTCTTGCATCATTTTCCTCGTTGGGTATCGGCAAGGAATATGAAGAAACCTACTGGGATGCCAACTATACGACCTATTTACTCCTGAAGGAACCGAGTGCACGCCAATCGCTGCAGGCAAAATTGCCTGCCTTTATGAAAAGAGAAATGAGTGGACAGGGCGCTTCCATAAATTTTTGGCTGGAACCTTTTTTGGGTATTCACTTGCATTCTGAGTTTGATGGATTCGAACCCAACAACAGCATATCGAATATTTACATACTGGCAGGGGTTGCTTTACTCATCCTGATCATAGCCTGTTCAACTTTCATTAATCTTAGTACCGCTCAATCACTGGAAAGAGCAAAGGAAGTAGGCGTGAGAAAAGTGTTGGGTGCCGGCAAAAAGCAACTTTTCTGGCAATTCATAGGAGAATCCGGTGCGTTGTGTTTAGTTTCCCTGTTGTGTAGCATAGAACTGGCAGTGATTGTTTTGCCTTATTTTAACCAGCTTACTGATAAACAACTTCCAGTAGGATCTTTGTTTTCTGTCTCTTTTCTTGCTTTATCGCTGTTGATTGCAGCAATAGTCAGTTTAGCAGCAGGATCTTACCCTGCATGGGTTTTGACCCGTTTTCAGCCGGTTAAAATCTTGAAAGGATCATTTATGTCCAGGAGTTCAGGACAAGGACTCCAAAAATCACTGATCATTTTTCAATTCAGTATTTCAGTTTTTATGATTGTAGCTTCATTTACGATCCAAAAACAGCTTTTCTATATTCAGCATAAAAATTTGGGATATGACCGCAGTAGAATATTGGTATTGCCTGCAGATATTTCACTTTATCCCAAGGTTCCCCTCATAAAACAAACATTTAAATTGGATCCTTCGATTATCGGTGTGTCCAGTTGTGTACGGACACCGGTGGAAGGGGGTGGTGGCTACAATATGCGCACCTCTTTGATGCCCGTCAACCAACAAATCGCTGTGATTGCCAATCCCATTGATGAGGATTTTTTAAGAATTACTGGTATGACAAGAGTCGCTGGAGAAGATTTGACCATAGAAGATATAAGGGCAGTCTCTGACACGGTTCAAAACAGACGAATATATCATTTCATCTTAAACGAATCTGCAAGCCGGCAGTTGGGGTGGACTCCCGAGGAAGCCATCGGAAAAAAAATGTTCCTGGGCGATTCAAGAGTGGGTTTTGTCAAGGGAGTTGTCAGAGATTTTAACTTTGAATCCCTGCACCATCCGATTAAACCAATCGTACTATTCCCGGAGGCAAGAATAAATAAACTCCTGGTGAAAATAGATGGTCGCCATCTCCCCCATACGATTTCCTTTCTGGAAGCAAAATGGGAAAGTCTGTTTCCGGACCGTCCTTTCGAATTTAGATTCCTGGATGAAGATTTTAATAATTTATACAATGCAGAACTGAGGCTGGGGACAGTTATGAATTTGTTTTCATACATGGCTATTACCCTGGCTTGTTTGGGTTTGTTCGGTCTATCATCCTATACGGCCCATCAACGTATTAAGGAAATCGGTGTACGCAAAGTGCTTGGAGCATCGGTTCAAAATATTGTATTGCTTTTATCAGGTGGATTTGTAAGACTCGCCCTCGTTTCTTTGATGATTGCCTTTCCGTTAGCCTGGTGGATAATGAACAGCTGGCTTCGGGGATATGCATATAGAATTGTTATGGGTATGGATATATTTTGGAAGGCAGGTCTTACTACTTTGATGATAACTTTACTAACGATTAGCTTCCAATCCCTTAAGGCGGCTCTGGCCAATCCGGCAAAAAACTTAAAGACGGAATAAGCGTACGCCCCATCGTTGTTGTTATAAATAAAGGTTTTCCCATGGCAATGATACCCCACCCGGGAGCTTGAGACAAAGAACCCTGTACGTCTTTATTGAAAACAATACTATTATAAAAGCGCGCTTTAGCCAACTGCCCCATTTAACAAATTCTGTAACTTAGGTGAACACTCAGGGCTGAATTCTTTTCAATTGACCGGCATTGAAGATAGCACTCATCATATTGCTTGGCCTTTCTTTGGCAAATCCCGTCGCTGCATGCCATTGCGACTTAAGTCGATCGGTTATCGAAAATATTGAAAAGGTCAGCTATGTTTCCTTGGTGAAGGTGAAAAATATTCTTTCTATTGGATCTCATGACTTTCACAAAATCGTTGTGGAGGAACTTGTCTTGTATAAAGGCCATTCAACCAATGAGATATTGGTATCTGGAGGAAACAAATTGGCCGATCCAAATTTCTACACAAGTTGCGATTTGGGAATGGAATTAAATGACGAATGGGTGATATTTGGAACAGAATCCGAAGGTAAAATTGAAACGTTTGCCTGCGCTCATACCTTTCGTTATAAGGATAAAAACGGTTACCGCGACTTTATGGGGGGCTATCAAATTAAAATGCTCAATGAGTTAAACAAATATTTTGATAAACCGTTGATCGACTACTCCGTTTATAATAAGGGAGTTTTGAGATTATACTATCCCAATGGCAAGCAGGAATGTGTGATAAGATATAAAAAGGGAGCAAAACAGGGTGAATCGAAATATTATTTTCCCGACGGTATGCTCAACGGCACGGAATATTATAATCGGGGCAAACTGGATGGAGTTCAAAAAAATTATACCCATGATGGGGCGCTTAGTACAATAAAACATTTTAATAATGGAATAGAAATTGATACCAGCAACTATTATAGATATAGTCTTGATTCAGCAAGAAACTACTTGTGGTTCACTGAATTTCATGACAAGAATGGGGTGTTTTTGCATTTGAAATCCTATACGATACCGGATAAATATTTGCCTTTCGATAGCCACTATGTGTTGCATCATGAATTTGTTTATGATACAGTTACAAAACTTACATCCTATATTGAATATTATCCCAGTGGTATGCAAAAGACATTTTATAAAATGAATAGCGACCATCAAGAAGTGGGAGATATTATTGACTATAGTGAAGAAGGTTTTGTTACTAAAATATTGCGGATTAAAAAGGGGGAAAAGAATAAAATCATTTATATAGACACCAAATATTGGCCGTATTATAATCTGGGACAGTGAATCGGCGTCGCATATTTTAGCAGGGTCCTTTCAATCCATATTTTCTAGGTGAGGAGATTTTATCGGAATATTTTTTCGTTCCCGAATCTTAACTTCAATGCAACATTTTTCCATTTACCATTCACCACAACCGAAATGCCATGAAAAAAAACAATGTTCCCATTAAAGGCAAGTCCAGTTTCCTGCTATCCCTGGCCGCAGGTCTGATCCTTTTGGCAGGATGTAGTAACAACGCTTCCACTCCGCCGCCCAGCACGGTTGATAGTACGGCGCAAAAACCCGTGGTCACCGATCCGCTGCCTTCCTGGAATGACGGGCCTTCAAAACAGGCTATTGTTGCTTTTGTCCACCAGACAACCGATTCTACCAATGCTGCTTATGTAAAACCCGGAGAACGGATCGCCACTTTTGACCAGGACGGTACTCTTTGGGTGGAACAACCCATTTATAGCCAGGTCATGTATTGCCTTAGCCGGGTGCCGGATCTGGTAAAAGCCAAACCTGCCCTGAAAAATATGGAACCATTTAAGACGGTCATGTCTGGCAATCCCGAAGCCCTTAAAAAATTGACGATGCCGGATTGGGAAAAAATAGCTGCGGTAACGCTCACAGGTATGACAGAAGCCCAGTTTGCTACAGAAGTAAAAGCCTGGTTAGTCACAGCAAAGAATCACCGGTGGGATCGTTTGTATACGGATATGACTTACCTGCCAATGCAGGAAGTGCTCCGTTATCTGCGCGACAATGGGTATAAAACTTATATTGTAACCGGAGGCGGACAGGATTTCGTGCGCGTTTATTCTGAACAAACTTATGGTGTTCCCGCCGAGCAGGTCATTGGAAGCGCAGTCACGACCACTTTTAAATATGATTCATCCTCCGGCAAATCTGCCCTCCTGAAAGATCCGAAGCTGATGCTGAATAACAACGGTCCGGGCAAGGCTCAAGGAATACAACTGGTTATCGGCCGGCGACCCAACGCGGCTTTTGGTAATTCAACCGGCGATCAGCAGATGCTGGAGTATGCCAAAGGTGGAGATGGTGCCCGTCTTTGTATGTTGGTTATGCACGACGATTCAACCAGGGAATATGCTTACGGGCCGGCCGAAGGACTACCGGATTCCAAAATCGGAACTTTTACGCAAGCGCTCTACGATGAGGCCAAGAAAAGTGGATGGGTCGTGATCAGTATGAAAAATGACTGGAACACTATTTTTTCTAAATAGCGTCTTTGGCGAGATCCATCCATATTATTGCACTCCTTACCAGGTATAAGTGGCTGCCGCACCCGCGGAAAGATAACTGCTTACCCATTTTCCGCGGAAGCGTATATTAAAGGCCGTGGGGGCCGTGCTATTGTTTTCCACGATCAGCACTTTTTTTCCGGAAGGGGTTTCAAAAGCAACATTGGGAAGATTGGCGACCAAGGTACTTCCAATGCGAACCGATCCGGCCGGAACAAATTTGGAAGCATGGGCAACAATATAATAGCCAACATTTCTGGTAACGCCAGGGCTACCAATGGTCAATGCGCCTTTGCAGGTCGTACAGCCACCGGGTGTGTGCGGACCAAAGGAAGCGTCGTTGGCCAGATTCCATTCCAGGGCATTGCGACTCCAGTTCTTCATGGAACCGATGATCACATTGGTCATATGCCATTGCAAATCACCCCCAAAGGTTCCGGTTGAAGCCGTATACTGTTCTGTAAAATATAAATTTTTGAGGGGGAAGGCCGCGTGAATCGGCGTTAAGGCCGATATATCGCCCGCGTAAAGATGGAAGGCAGATCCATCAACGTATCCGGATGCAGCCGGGTCTGCCAGGATGGTGGTTGGATAGTCCGGCCGGTCGCAATTGTGGTCGTATACCACAATTTTTGTAGAAAGACCGGCTGCTTTAAAAGCAGGTCCCAGGCCGTAGGTGATAAAAGAATCTTCCGCTGCCGCTACCAGATTCAAACTCGGGTTGTTGGCTGGATTCAGCGGTTCATTTTGCGGCGTAATGGCGTCGATGGGAATGCCCAGGCTTTGCATCTGCTGAATGTATTTTACAAAGTATTGAGCGTATGCCCGGTAATAGGTTGTCAGCAGGTTCCCGCCCACGGAAGATTGATTGTCCTTCATCCAAAGGGGAGGGCTCCAGGGGGTGGCGATAATTTTTATAGCCGGATTGATGGCGAGAATTTGTTTTAACAGCGGCACCAGGTCGACGGTATCCGGCCCCAGGTTAAAATGGGTGAGCAGGGTGTCGGTTTGACCTGAAGGGAGGTCGTCATATGAAAACACAAAAGGGTTTAAATCAGAAGAGCCCATGGAAAGACGCAGGTAACTGATGGAGATGGAGCTGCCAGCAGAGCCAAAGAGTTCCTGCAGTAAGGAGGTTTTAAGTGAAGGACTCAGTTGATTGATCACATAAGCACTTCCGCCGGTCAGTGTATATCCAAATCCATCGATGGTCTGAAATTTTTGTGTGCTGTCGACGTCTAAAAAAGGGTAGGCATTTTTTACGGAGTCAAATACCAATGGGGTGGTTTGCTTTTGCAGCAAACTGGACTGATCGGCGGAGGTAATCCAAAAGTTGACGGTATCGGATGGATTGGCCATAACCGGCGGAGGTGGGTTGGTTACAGAAGAAGCCCCACTGTTTTTTTTGGAACAGGACATCAGCGCAACAAAGCAAACCAAGACGTATTTATTCCACATATAGTGACGGATTTTAAAGGTTTTGAACAACCATTATTTTTTAAAGGTACGGGTCTTGGATTTTCATATCCAAATACTGGCGTACGGACCCGGTGAGGAGATTGCCGTTGATTTGATGAGCCATACAAGGTGTCAAAAACTTGAAAATCATCAAGATATAAATTTATTTAACTTTTCTTTGGGGGTTTCACTTTTTTTTGTTGTCCTTCCTTGATAACACCTTGCTTCTATGATTGAGGATCATTTTTGGACTTTGATAGCAAAGAAACTTTCTGGCGAGGCGGATGAGGAGGAATTAATAGACTTTGAAAAACTACTGCGGGAAAATCCGGATCTGCATTATCCATTGCAAGCCATTACGGATCTATGGTATTCTGATCTACAATTTAACCAGCAGGATGCACAGGATGCTTTGAAGAAACATATTCAAAGAATGAAGGATTTAGACGTCGAATTCCATGATCCCGAAGAAGAGCTGGGTTATGAAACCAAAGAGATGGCCAAAAGGAAATGGGTTTGGCCCACACTGGCTGCGGCATTTTTTATGGGGACCCTGTTTTTTGGAAT
>JABDAN010000012.1 GCA_013289175.1 Bacteroidota bacterium | reverse complement strand
ATGACTTGTGGAGGAAGACCGCCGGGTGGGAAAAAAGCAGAGACACGATTTACCTGGAGAGCGACCTGGGCCGAGGCTTCGGCCATATCGGTATTTTCATAGAATGTAAGTTTGATGAGAGAAAGACCCTGTATATTTTTACTCTCTACATTTTTAATTCCATTGATATATAAAAACTGGTCCTGCATTCTGGTAGCAAAAAAACCTTCCATCTGGGAGGCAGACATACCTCCGTATTGTTCAATTACATATATCGTCGGTGCATTCAGTTTGGGGAATATATCGATCGGTATTGTACGCAAAGCCATAATCGAAAACAACAGCAGTCCGATAAAGAAGACCATGACGGTCACCGGTCTTTTCAATGCTGCTTTTACCATGTTCGTTATTTTATTGTTTGTATAAAAAGATCCAGGCTACCAGTCGCCACCGCTTTATCCAGATGGGCTAGATACCAGTCCGTAAGGGTTTCAGTATAGTCGTTTAGAGACCTATACAAAACAAATGCGGCATTGGTCAGGTCGATCAGGGTAATCACCCCCGCTTTATATTGGGCAATCTTTTGATTGTATACATCGCGGGAGGATTCAATTTGTACCGGCAGTTCGCGCAGATTCGATTCGGCGGTTTGAATTGCCCAATCAGCTTGGTTTTCAGCGGTCTTGAGCTCCAGTGCTTCCTGCTGAAACTGATATTTCCCGGCTTCCTGCTGGAAATGGATGGTCTGTAGCCGGTCTTTTTTATGTAATCCATTGAATAAATCATACTGGATGGAGATGCCCGCTAGATAATTATATCGTTGAACACTCAGACCTGTGGAAAGGGGTTTGTATTCTGTTTCCGAGCTAATGCTTGATCCACGAGTCCAGCCCGAGGCGACCAGGGATACGGTAGGCTGAAAGCTCCTGGCTATTAGTTTTTCCTCACTATCATATACTTTGTTGATGTTGGTAAAATAGTCAATCAGCGGATTGGTGCCTGTGGCACTAGAGTCCAGCGGCAGGTTTCGAACAGGATTCTGGTTGCGGGACGACAGGGTATCCATCTTCAATTGATCTAGGGGGATGCCGGTATAATAGGACAACTGTTCCCCAATTTCCTTCAAGGAACCGCTGGCCTGGTTGTATGCAGTGATGGATTTGGAAAGTTCTGCCCTGGCCAGTGAAGAATCCGAACCTGGTCTGATACCACTCTTGGTCAGGGCCTGGATGACAGAAAATATTTTCTCATACCGGTCCCTGTTTTGAAGTTCCACTTCTAACTGCATTTCATTTTTTAAATACGTGAAGTATAAACGGGTTACCCTTGCTTTTATCTGATAGCGAACGCGTTCGTAGTCAGCAGAAGCCAGATTGGTATTGGAAATCGCCGACTCAATGCGTGCTTTCCTGTAACCGAAATCCAATACGGTATATTCCCCGTACAAAACCCCGATCGTACCCAGCGCGGATTGTCCATTGTTTTGAGCGCTGACACCTGCAGAAGTGGAAGGAATGATTCCATAGCCGTAATAACTTCCGGGCAGGGAATTGTCGGTTGCCAGATCCACCTGGGCATTGGCCCTCAACAAGGGAATAAACTGATGGCGCAGATCCGATACTTCAGCTCGACTGCCATTGACCTGAGCCTTTTTTTCTAACAACAAAGGCAGGTTGCGAAGGGCGCTGTCCGTAAGTCCGGTAAGAGAATATGATTTTTGCCCTATAGCCCCCAGAACTGGGAACAGGAGGACAATTATGCACAAGCGGAAAATTCTTCCGCAGCAAACGTGTTTCATTGCCTGTAATTATGTAAAGGATGTGGTTACTTGGGAACTGTTCAACTAATCGGGGGTGGTCCTCTTAGCAGTAGGATATCGTGCAGTGGGTCTGCCCTGTCCGGGTCGGTATAACGAAGGGATCGCGATGCAATAAGCGGTGTGGGAGGAAGACATTTCACTTCAGCGATCAGACCCGTGAATGCCGGTTGAAAACGTTTGTTAAGCCGGAATTTTGTTTTTATCGGTTCCTTACTTTTCCCACTTAGAAAAATACCATGATTTTCCAAACCGTGTGAGGTCACCAATTGGTATCGGTCAGAAAGGGGGTTGAAGCCCGTATCAAAATTGATAAAGAGCTGCACAATAAAAAACGCCGCGTAAATCAGCGGGAAAATTAATTTTAACAGGAAAAATCTGGTATTCGTTCTTTCCGTCATACAGCTAAACCTGGCGCAAAATTAGTTACTCTACTTGGAACAGGCTGTCTTTTTTTGTTAAGATCTGACCTCTACACAATCCCAGGGGAAGGCTTGTTTATTTCCACTTTTGTTACCTTTATGTAACACCATGACGAAAAACGATGATGGAAAAGGACTATTTGGAAAGTGTAGAAAAACAGTTCGCTCAATACAAGTCCCTGGGTGAAAAGGCCATGGCTCAGGTGCCGGAGGAAAAGCTTTACTGGCAATACAACCCGGAGACCAATAGCATTGCCGTCATTGTAAAACACCTGAGCGGCAATATGCTGTCGCGATTTACTGATTTTCTTACCAGTGACGGGGAAAAAGAATGGAGGGACCGGGATGGGGAATTTGAAAACGAATCCATCGGCGGGGCAGCCTTATTCTCTATTTGGAACACGGGTTGGGACCGCCTTTTCCAAACACTCCACACGTTGTCGGGTGAGGATCTTTCCAAAAGCGTTTTTATCCGCTCCGAAGAACACACGGTAATGGAGGCGATTAACCGCCAACTCACCCATTATGCCAGTCACGTAGGTCAAATCATTTATATCAGCAAAATGATTGCCGACAGCCAATGGAAGACCCTAACCATCCCTAAAAATCGCTCCAGAGAATTCAAGGTAAAAAGAGGTTTTTAGGCTTCGCTTTTTTTATTTCTTACCTTGTATCGAATCGATTCGGTGCGAAAGATCATTCCATATTTTTTAGGACTGTTCCTGGGATTATCCTGGAAAGGCAGTGCCCAGCGGGTTTTGTATACCCAGTTCCCTTCACATATTTCTGGTCTTTTTCAGATTGTTGGGAAAACCAAAGATCTATATTGGCTGGAAACAAGGCAGGACAGGAAATCCAATTCACTACACGAAAATTTTCAATCCGCCGATTTAAAGAATTTCATCCTGCTCGATTCCAAACTTCACACCCTCACCGAATATCCCGCTGTCCATCTTAAGTCAACCCTTAAACAATGGCTGTACTGTGATCAAGAGGGACTGAATCAAATTATTGCTTCCAATACCAGGGAGAAAACTTATATATTTTGTAGTCGGTATCGTCCGGATTTAACGGCTGGTTCTTCCCTGATGGCCGTGGATAGCCTCCCCTTTTCCGCAGATGCGTCCAGCCTTTTGCTCGTCCGTTCAGAAGATCAGTCTAAGATTCTTCTGGTTGCTTTTGAAAACTCTGATTCCGCGTTGACCCGGGTGCACGCGCTTTTATTTAATGCCGATTGGACTTCGGTATATCACCGGATCATAGCCCACGAGCAGTTTGCACAGCCCTGTATTCAGGATGATCCTATAGGCTTCCCGGGAGAAAGTTTTGATGATCTACCCATTAAACTGGCCAACAACGGAGAGTGGCTAATGGTGGCCCCTTCGCGTATCAGTTGCAATTTTTCAATATTTCATGTCGGCCCACTGGGTAGTCAATACTATTTCCATGAGATTCCCCTCTCACCTTTTTACTCAATGGAAGACATTGCTATGTCTGTCGACAATGAACAACAGGCAATGAGTGTAGGTTTGTTGTCTTCCTTTTCAAACAGCTCCTTGAAAAATGTGCAGGTATTCCAATATTCCATGAAGGAAGGAAAAATCATTTTTGATTCCTCTTTTCATTTTAATACCCAATACCGAGCCTTGCGAAGCCGGAATCTATATCATGAAAAGTTTGTTGCGATACCGGGCCGGGGATATTTGTTGATGATGGAATATGGCAAACCATATGAATTTCAGGAGCCCGCTGTACCCGCCATTAATTATTGGGAAAGCGCTTTTTTGCTTTCTCATTATGCGGAAATGGATTTGGGAAAACAATCCATACAGAGTGGTTATACGCCCAATAGTGGTTTAAGACCCATTCCTACTATCGTAAACCAGGGTGACCTGAATCTTTTTTATTTCCCTTCGGTTGCAAAAGACAGTTCCTGGAGCAGTGTCCTGGAATCGGAACAACATGCCGAGAACAACAATCCTGATCTTTCGTATCTGGTGATGGCGGATGGAAAAAAAATTTACCTCCTCTACAATCAGATTGACGGCTATTCCAATGTCATTCCTACAGCAACAATACTGGGTTCCCAAGGCAACGCAACCGATGAACCCCTTGTGTTCTGGCAACTGCAGAAAACATTAAATTTTCAGGATGCTCACCGCTATTCTTCCGATGAAGTGTATATTCCCTATGATGGACATCAAGCTCCCGGCTTCGCCTTGATAAGGTTGAAGTGAACGGCCAATCAGGTGATCGGGAACCATGGAGAAAATAAATCAAACCAATCAGCTTATAATTTATCCCGGCGTTGTTTCAACTCTCTCCAAGTTGTCAATATGATGCCCTGATCAATCAACGCTTTTTTAAATGAAGGATTTAACATAGCCAATAAATCTCCCTTGCGGGTAGGTCCGCTGTCGCTGATGTATTTAAAATCGGGTTCTGGATCTGTACAATGCATGATCATCATCGTGACACCCGGTTGCAGAGTTTTGAGGGCCTCAATGTATTTGGCCGTTTTATATTCGTCGAGTTTTTTATCATCCGAAGCAATGTCGGCTGGAATGACCCAGTCATAACTGTAATTGTGTAGGTCATCTAAGACCGGAAGTCCGGCATCCCAGAGTTGTTTACCCAGTAGGCGCATTTGGCCAATGACGGCATCGGGAAAGTGCATTTGATCTTGGATGAGTTGATCCTTTCCCCCCGGCAGCATGACAGGAATATGATTTTTAATCCCAATTTTAATATATCGCTTAAGAAACTCCGGAGTTCCAAACACAGTGCCCATATGGGTATCCAGATGCGTGGGTTCAAATCCCATCGATCTGGCTTTTTCCAACTGGGCTGTCATTTCCAATTCCAATTCATCGGCGGATGCATGTCTGACTACACTGCCTACATCCCGCCATAAATATCCTTGTTCATCAACCAGTCCTGGAGTAATTTTTTTACCGGACAAAGGTCCCCATCTATATTGCTCCCACTCGGAGGTGAGCGTCAAGTGTAATCCTGCATCTATTTGGGGATTGGCTTTTAAAAAAAGTACAAAACCGGGCACCCAGGAACAGGGCATCATGACGCTAACCGAGGTAGAAGCTCCCTTGGTCAGGGCTTCTTCCGCCCCCATATTGGAACTAAAACTCATCCCGGCATCATCCACGTGTAAGATCAGGACCTTGGCCCCTTTGGGGTAGCCGAGTCTTTCGGCGTATGTCGAATCCAGAGTTTGGCCCTGCAAAAAGATAGGTATACCAATGAATATCAGTATTTTAATTATGATTCTTGGCATAGATAAATATTTTTATTAAAGATAAGACAGCCGATCAACAACCCATTTGATCCTCAAAATTTAAGTTAAAATGACATTCATCAAGCCAATTTAACCGCTTATACCTATTATTATGCCACTCATACTACTATGTTTTGCATAGTACATACTTTAACCCTTATCTTTGTTATGTCAACCAGTTAAAACAAAAACAAAAAACTAATAAAATGAAAAAGAAAATCCTGTTTTTAAGCATCGCCCTGACCAGTTTAACTGCCTTCAGCTTTGCCGCCGATGCCCCTGCTATCAGCAAAAATGTAATCAGCTCTTTTAACCAACAATTTGCCAGCGCAAAAGATGTCAAATGGAACTACCAGGTAAAATATGTAAAAGCTGAGTTCACCATGAATGACATGGTGTTGTTTGCCTATTTCAATGACAATGGAGATTTATTGGCCGTTACCCGGTTTATCAGTCCCAATCAGTTACCTCTCTCCTTACTGAGCAACCTAAAAAAGAACTATGACACTTATTGGATCAGTGACCTTTTTGAAATCCAGACTGAAAGTGGTACCAGTTATTATGCCACCCTTGAAAACGCTGATCAGGTAGTGGTATTGAAATCTGATGGAACCAACGGATGGAATACCTACAAAAAAGAAAAAAGAGAAAATGTACAGTAAGCCAACCGGCTACTCAATAAAATAAAAGGAAAGATCCTTAAAAAAGATCTTTCCTTTTGACTTCCGAAATTGTAATGTTTATAGAGCGCCCAATTGTTTCAGGTATTTTTCAGAATTTGCTTTGGTAGGACCCGGTGGATTGAGACTCAGTGATTTTTTAAAACAGGGTATGGCATCTTTTTTATTTCCGGCCAGCGCATAACCCTCTCCAAGACTATCCCAGGCATTCGCACTTTCCGGATTCTTCTGAGTGGCCAATTTCAACACATCTATCGCCTGACTAAATTTATTTTGTGCAAGCAACTGGTATCCGTAATTGTTCAGGTCATTTTCAGTTGCCAGCGGCAGGGCTAGTTTCATTAGTTTTTCGGATGCCACGCTATCCCCTTCATTTTTGAGAAGCACTGCTTTCATCCGGTAATTATTATAATTCGGATTAAAACCAATAGAAGTATTCAGCCATTTCATCGCCTGAGCTGTATCGATGTTATTTTGAATGGCATAACCTGCGGCAGCATTGAGATTCTGCCAGAAAAATCCAGTCTGTCCTTTTAACAATTCCGTTGCATTGTCCATCACGATCTGATCGACGGCAAATTCAATTTTGACCGGAAATTGTTTTTTATCCCAGTTTAAGTCAAGCTCCGCCATATTTTTGCTCACGCTGTCAAAAGAATAAGTAAGTCTTTCATTGAAGTCAGCCACATCGCGAATGGTAATTTTTGCGCGCATCTGGTCATTTTTCGGATCATAAAAAAAACTTCCCCAGGATTTGTAATCTTTGGAAAGGATGACTTCTCCGGTGTTGTCAGCATTGATCACAAAAAATAACCCGTAGTCGCCGGCTGGAACCGGGACACCCTGAATTTTTGCGTCATTGGACAAATGAAGAACCGTATTTTCATTGGCTCCCGCACGCCAGGGCGCACTGTTGCCGAGTCCGAATCCCTGTACATTCCATCCATAAGGAACCAGCGTACCCCATACTACCCTTCCGCGTACAGAGGGCCTTGAATAATTCACATGAATGACTGAAATACCGACTGTTTGAGAAACCGTGGCGCCGGGACTGGGTTCTCTGGGTAACCAGGTCTGCTGAGCCTGGACGGTAAATACACTTAAGAGAATACCCAATAAAATCCACCCGCGGGAACGTACTAACTGGATCATAGCTAATGGTTTTGGTGATGAAGAGTACCATTAAGATAAGAGAATGTCAAATTCGTTTCCCGTATTACTATCGGAACGGTAACAGGACGGTTTAAATTCTGCTTTGCAGTGGTCGAGCGGTCAATACAACGTTTCTATTTGAGGACCAAATAAAGCCAGGCCGCAAGCAATCCACCGAGTATGGGTCCGACTACCGGGATCCAGGCATAACTCCACTGACTGTCTTTTTTGTTGTGCATGGGTAAGAGGGCATGCATTATTCTGGGTCCCAGATCTCGGGCTGGATTGATGGCATAACCCGTCGTACCACCCAGTGATAAGCCGATCGCCCAAATCAGCAACATTACCGGAAGTCCTCCGATGGATCCCAGTCCAATACGTGTCTTACTTTCCAGGATTTCACCGCCGGTAATAAAAAAAACTGTGAAGACCAGCACAAAAGCACCGACCATTTCACTGATAAGATTGGAAACATTGTCCCGGATTGCCGGCGCGGTTGAAAATGATCCGAGTTGGGCAGCTGGGTCAGTGGTCCGGTTAAAATGATCCCGGTAAACCAACCAAACCAGGAAGGCGCCAATCATGGCACCCAACATTTGTGCGGCGATGTAGGAAGGAACCGATGACCAGGGAAATTTTCCTGCGGTGGCCAATGCCAGCGTCACAGCTGGATTCAAATGCGCCGTACTATAAGGTGCGGCAATGACCACGCCCACAAATACAGCCATCCCCCAACCGGCGGTAATAACAATCCATCCGCCATTCTGGCCCTTGGTATCTTTGAGGACAACGTTGGCGACCACGCCATTACCCAGCAAAACCAAAACAGCCGTTCCGATTAATTCTGCAATAAATGGTGACATATGGTTGATTTTATTTTTTGCTCCATTCCCTAGCTGCATGAATAGCCCGTTTCCAGGATTTAATACCCGCCAATCTTTCTTCCGAGGAAGCGCCTGGTAAAAATTCTTTTTCCGATTTCCACCATTGGGCAATTTCTTCGGTATCCTTCCAAAATCCAACGGCCAGACCAGCCAGATAAGCGGCACCGAGCGCCGTGGTTTCCGTAATCTGTGGCCTGATCACTTTACAATGAAGTAAATCGGCTTGAAATTGCATGAGGAGATTGTTTGCCGTCGCTCCCCCATCCACCCTCAATTCTTTTATGGACGTACCAGCATCCGCTTCCATAGCCCGCAACACGTCCATGGTTTGGTAAGCGATGGATTCCAGGGCAGCCCGTGCAATATGGGATGCCTGGGTTCCCCGGGTAAGACCCACCAGGGTTCCCCTTACTTCCGGATCCCAGTAGGGTGCGCCCAATCCGGCAAAGGCAGGTACAAAACAAACACCCCCAGTGTCTTTTACTTTTTTTGCCAGCTCTTCGATTTCCGATGAATGCCGGATAATACCCAATCCATCGCGCAACCACTGGACAACAGCCCCCGCAATGAAAATACTCCCTTCGAATGCATATTGGATCTGACCGTTTATTTTCCAGGCTACGGTAGTGAGCAAATTATTTTTGGACTCCACGAACCGGTCCCCGATGTTCATCAGCATGAAACATCCGGTTCCATAGGTGTTTTTTACCATGCCTTTCTCCAAACACATCTGACCAAAGAGTGCTGCATGTTGATCACCCGCCATGCCGCTGATCGGAATTTTTTCTGAAAAAATACTGGGATGGGTGTCGCCAAGAAATTCACTGGATTCTTTCACTGTAGGCAACATGCTTCGGGGAATATCCATGATTTGCAGCAGCTCTTCATCCCATTGCTGCTCCCGAATATTATAAAGCATGGTGCGGGAGGCATTGGTGATGTCCGTCACGTGTACTGCACCGTGTGTGAATTTCCAAGCAAGCCAGGAATCCACCGTTCCAAAAGCCAGCCTGCCTTGTTCGGCTTTCTTTCTTGCACCAGGAACCTGATCGAGTATCCACTTTACTTTAGATCCCGAAAAATAGGCATCAATTACCAAACCCGTTTTGGCGCGTATTTTACCGGCCAAACCTGCAAGTTTCAACTGTTCACAAAAGGACGCTGTCCTCCTGTCCTGCCAGACAATGGCGTTGTATTCCGGTATGCCCGTTTCCCGGTCCCATACCACAGTGGTTTCCCGCTGATTGGTTATCCCTATGGCCGCAATATCGGATGCCGAAGCGCCAATTTTTAACCGGGCTTCTGAAGCCACACTCGCTTGTGAAGACCAGATTTCCAGCGGATCATGTTCTACCCATCCGGGCTGAGGAAATATCTGGGTAAATTCTTTTTGTGCAATGGATTGTATCTGGCCTGCATGGTCAAAGAGGATTGCCCTTGAACTGGTCGTCCCCTGATCGAGGGCGAGAATATATTTTTTCATCAGCAAGCAAATTATATTCGGTTATAGGCAGGACTGCAAAAACCCATAAAGGTTTTGTCTGTTATACACCGTCCACCAAATAGTTTTTGGCTACGGAAAGGAAAGATAACACTTGTTCCTTTTCCCATTTCTCATCCCGCATTAATTCTGTGGCCATCAGGCCAGCGACCTTCGGTGCCATAGCCATAGCGGCGCGGGCGTCCAGGAACAACGCCCTTGTTCTGCGGGCCAGCACATCTTCTACGGTTCTAGCCATTTCATAACGGGTGGCCCATACCACTTCCGCTGCAATATAGGGCAATCTCGGATCCAGTTTTTCCTTCCAGTCCGGGCTTTCTTTTGCCATGGTTTTGATGTAAACAGCGTCACTACCGTATACGAAAAGCGGATCCGTCCATTCGGGGGATTCTTTGTATCCATGCAGCGCAAGAGTCCGGGTTTGCGCCGGCCGGTTGGGAAGTGCACCAACCTGTATGGCCTTATTTACGGTGTCTTCAGCCATCTGACGGTAAGTAGTCCATTTTCCACCGGTAATGGTAATCAGACCAGAAGTGGAGACGATTAATTTGTGCGAGCGAGAAATTTCTTTTGTTTTTTGGTTCTCATCCTGCGGAGCAGCCAGGGGTCGGAGTCCCGCAAAAACACTCAGGACATCTTTTCGCATAGGTGTCTCCGTTAAATAATCAGCAGCGGTCTCCAGAATAAACCGGATTTCTTCTTCCAGTGCTCGGGGTTCCAATTGATGAGCGCTGAGCGGAGTATCGGTTGTTCCTACTAAGGTCCGGTCGTGCCAGGGGATGGCGAACAATACCCTTCCGTCTTTGGTTTTTGGGATCATCAAAGCATCATGAGGGCCCAAAAAGGATTTGTCGAATACCAGATGTATTCCCTGACTAGGCTGAACCATTGGTCTTAACTCGGGACGGTCCATGATCAGCACTTCATCGACAAATACTCCAGTAGCATTGATGACGGTTTTTGACCGGAGTTTATAGTGTTGACCGGACTCCATATCCATGGCCTCGACACCCCGGATTATCTGACTGTCCTTTACCAGACCTGTTACCCGGCAGTAATTAAGCAGTACAGCACCTTGTTCCAGGGCGGTCAAGGCCAGACTGATGGCCAGCCTGGCATCATCAAACTGTCCGTCATGATACAGTACCCCTGATTTTAAACCGGCCTGTCGAATATTGGGGATGCGCCGGACAAGTTCTTTTCGTGAAATCAGTCGGGAACGTCCAAAACTTCTTTTCCCGGCCAGCAGGTCATATACCGACAGTCCAACGGAATAAAAAATCCCACTCCACCAGGAATAGTTGGGAATGATAAAATTTTCGTTCCGTACGAGATGGGGTGCATTGTTTAACAATATTCCTCTTTCCCTCAATGCTTCTATTACCAATCCAATATTGCCTTGGGCCAGATAGCGAACGCCGCCGTGTACCAGTTTGGTGCTCCGACTGGAAGTACCCTTGGCAAAATCCGACTGTTCGAGCAGCAATGTTTTCAAACCACGGGAGGCTGCGTCCAAGGCTACTCCCAGGCCAGTAGCCCCTCCTCCGATGACAATCAGATCCCATTCCGCTGAAGGGTCTGAAAGCCTATCAATCATTGCTGTCCGGTTATTTTTCATTCACGGTATTTCATGATTGGGTCTGGTATTTTCTGCCAAATGGAATCCCTATTTTGCACCGGTTGGAGTTCAGATCGATCCGAATTATTTTTCCACCACCTGTTCGGGTATGAGGTAAACCCCCAGACCGTTTAAAATAGGTTCGGCCTTCGCATCTTTTATTTTGATTAATATCCGGTTGGCGTAACAGCCTGGGAAACTAACCAGACGATGGTGACCCATGGTTGTATACTCTTTTTTATATACCAGAGAATCGCCCTGATAAAGTTCGATGGAAAATGACCGTACTCTTTGACCGAAGGCCACTTCTTCTTTCAGAAAAATACAATTCATCGCGGTGGGACGTTCGAAAAGAATTTCCATGGCTTCCTTTCTGAAATTCCCTCCGAGATTAAAATCTCCGTTCCCGTCTCCCAGAATCCCAGTTATATTTTCACCTTTCCAGAAAATGACCGCATTCTGGTTGATGATGAGGTTATTGAAAAAACTGGCAATCCGGTAATGGGCAAATCCCATGAGCGCTGCTGAATCACTGGCGGAGATCAGACCCCGTCGATCAGGTGGCACATTCAAAATAAGATTGGCTCCCCGTCCGACCGATTTCAGATAAATACCAAAAAGTGTCTCGGGAGATTTGACCAGACTGTCTTCGGATGGATGATAAAACCATCCAGGCCGGATGCTCACGTCGCATTCGGCCGGAATCCAGTTCTTCCCATTTACATTTCCTTGATTGAGTGTATCATTGGGCGGAGCACCGATCCCCCTATGAAAACCAGCTGTATCCAGTAAATTCCAATTGGTCATTCCAGCCATTCCGTTTTCGTTTCCAACCCACCGGATATCCGGACCGATATCACTAAATACCATGGTATTGGGAGCAATATCCCGAAGGGTCTCTTCAAACCGGTGCCAGTCATAGATTTGTTTTTTCCCGTTGGGGCCTTCTCCATTGGCACCGTCCCACCAGAATTCAAAGAAAGGTCCATAGTTGTGAACGACTTCTTTCATCATGTTGATAAAAACATCATTATAAGCGGGCGTCCCGTAAGCCGGATGATTCCGGTCCCAGGGAGATAGATATAGGCCCAATGAAAGTCCCGATTCCCGGCAGGCTTCTGATAATTCTTTGAGCACATCCCCTTTTCCGTTTTTCCATTTGCTTTGAGCCACCGTATGGTTTGAGTAAGCACTCGGCCATAAACAAAAACCATCGTGGTGTTTTGCCGTGATGATGATGCCTGCTGCGCCTGCATCTTTGGCAATCCGACACCATTGACGGCAATCCAATGCAGTTGGATTAAAAACCTCCTCATTCTCCGAACCTTTCCCCCATTCCAAATCCGTAAAGGTATTGGGTCCGAAATGCATAAAAAGATAAAACGGTGCCTCTTGCCAAGCAAGTTGCTTCTCACTGGGAACTGGACCGACGGCAGTTTGCGGTCTTACATACAGATGCAGGTTAAGGCAAAAAACCAATAAAAATAATTTCTTCATCCGCTTGGCGGTATATTTCGTTTATGAAACTAAGAAATCGAATCAGATATTCCAGAATAGAAGCGGCACTATTCTTTACTTAGCCTAATTTTGCGCTATCAAAATGAGTATGTCTTTTTACAACAACAAAGTAGTCGTCGTAACCGGCGGCAGTGACGGGATCGGCAAGGCACTGATTGGTATATTGATTGAATCAGGCGCTAAGGTAGCCACCTGCGGCAGACATTACGACAAACTCTATGCCCTTCAGCTCGAATATTCTCAATTCATGCTTCATACGATGGTGTGTGATATCAGCCAGGAGGAAGAATGCAAACGGTTCATTCATTCTACCGTTGAAACATTCGGAAGCATCGACGTACTGATCAACAATGCCGGGATCAGCATGCGTTCCTTGTTCGATGATGTGAATACCGATGTAATCCGCCGGCTGATGGACGTGAATTTTATGGGCGCCGTCTATTGTACCAAGGCAGCCCTCCCATTTATTATAGAGCAAAAAGGATCCATTGTAGGCGTTTCTTCTACCGCCGGCTATCGTGGCCTGCCCGGTAGATCGGGATATTCCGCGTCAAAATTCGCCTTACAGGGCTGGCTGGAGTCGCTAAGGACAGAATTACTGGAAACCGGTGTGCACGTTATGTGGGTATCTCCCGGATTTACGGCTTCCAATATCCGCCATGCCGCCCTGACCAGTGAAGGGGAAGGCCAGGGTGAAAGTCCATTGGATGAGTCCAAGCTGATGAGTGCAGAAACCTGCGCTAAATATATTCTGACCGCCATTGAAAAAAGAAAAAGGGAGATGGTTCTTACGCTGACGGGTAAATTCACCGTTTTCCTGAACAAATTTTTTCCTTCTTTGACCGATAGGCTGGTGCACCGACATTATTTCAAAAACGGTGAATTGATTAAATAAGAAACCGGCACCTTTATATAACGAACTTCCCCGATGGCGCTTATTACCCTTACTTCCGACTTCGGCCTGCAGGATTATATAGCCGGCGCCGTTAAGGGTCAGCTTTTGCAGATTGATCCGGAATTCCGGATCCACGATATCTCCCATCAGATCGCGCCTTTCAACTATCCCCAGGCTGCTTATATATGCCGAAACGCCATCTGGCAATTCCCTGAAAAGACCTATCACCTGATTTTGGTAAACCTGTTTGAACAAAAACCTGAGTTCCTGCTGCTGACTTATGTCAACGGTCACTATATTTTTTGTGCAGACAACGGCCTGATGTCAATGATCCTTCCAGAAAAACCCGACAGCGTCATCGGTCTGCCGTTGGATAAAAATGAAATCAAAAATACCCTGTATTGTACCCGGAAGATTGGTCTGGCCATTCAGGCAATCGAAATGGGCAAATCACTTGAATCACTCGGTGAACCAAAAGAGGACTACATTCAAAAAAATGACCTCCGGCCACTGCTGGGAGATAAATACATCGAAGGACAGATTATTTACATCGATAAATTCGAAAACGTCATTGTCAATATTACCCGGGATGAATTTGAAGCCCAAAGAAAAGGAAGGAGTTTCCGGATCGTTTTTAAAAGAAATGAAATCATTGACAAAATCAGTGAATCCTACGCCGACGTACCACAGGGAGAAAAACTAGCCCTCTTTAATTCGGCAAACTTTCTGGAAGTCGCTATCAACAAAGGCAATGCAGCCGGTCTGTTCGGCTTACAGGATTTTACCGATCAGTCACTCCAGCATCACCTGTATTACCAGACCGTAAGGGTTTATTTTGAGTGAGTCAGATGCCCCACCCTGGCCAAAAACGATCTTTAACCAGCCATTTACATTATTTTCCGGCTTTCCCGGAGATTTTTATCTGTATTGACTTGATTTTCACATTTTCACAAGTACGGGATTGCGCAATTGCCCATTGGTTTCTCTATATTTGCCTCTCCTAAAAATCAATGGACTATGAACTTTAAGAAGGTGAATAACATAACAGGCTGGGTTGTTTGTCTAATTGCCTGTATGGTATACATTTTAACCATGGAGGCCGGCGGCAGTTTCTGGGATTGCGGCGAATTTGTTTCCAGTGCCTATAAATTACAGATCCCCCATCCCCCCGGAGCTCCGCTCTTTGTGATGATGGGTCGTTTTTTCATCATCCTTTTCGGCGACAACCCCATGACCGCTGCCAGAGCCGTCAATTTCATGAGCGCGGTGTTGAGCGGATTCACGATTCTTTTTCTTTTCTGGTCTATTACCCACTTTGCACGCAAAATCGTTCAGAAAAATGCCCTCTCACTGGATTCTCAACAGGTCTTTACCATCATGGCTGCCGGAGCTGTCGGCGCCCTTGCCTATACTTTCTGCGACTCTTTCTGGTATAGTGCTGTAGAAGGTGAAGTTTATGGATCCTCATCCTTTTTCACCGCCCTGGTTTTTTGGGCGATATTAAAATGGGAGGATGAAGCCGATAAACCAGGAGCCGACCGTTGGCTCATCTTTATTTTTTACATGATGGGACTTTCCATCGGTGTGCATTTGCTTAACCTGCTGACCATTCCGGCCATCGTGATGGTCTACTACTATAAACGATATACCCCGACTGCCTGGGGTTCCATCTTTGCTTTTTTTATCGGTTGTGTGATTACAGGACTCGTTCAGAAATTTGTGATCCAGTATACCATCAAGGGTGCAGCATGGTTCGATATTCTTTTCGTCAACAGTTTTAATCTTCCGTTTTTCTGGGGGTTTGGTTTTTTCTTTATCCTTCTCACATTCCTGCTTGTTGTGACCTTGCGTTATGCCGTCAGGAAAAAATATTATCTGCTTAAAATAGCTGTTTGGAGTGTTGCCTTTATGCTGGTGGGTTATTCCACTTATTTTACCACCATGATCCGCTCCAACGCGGACCCAGCAGTCGATATGTTCAATGTGGACAATCCGGTTTCCCTGGTGGGTTACCTCAGCCGCGACCAGTATGGTGATTGGCCGATTGTTTACGGACCTGATTTTACCGATCGCCCGGGCCGCACAGAAGGCAGCGATCAATATATAAAAGGTAAAGACAAATATATCATCGCCGGCAAAACGGTCGGACAGGATTGGAACAATACACCCTCTTCCCATTTCTTTCCTCGTATGTGGGACAACAGCAATGACCGCGGCCAGGGAGAGGTATACAAGTCATATGGCAATGTTGCCGAAGGCGATGCGCCGACGATGGGAAATAATATCCGCTATTTTATTACCTATCAGACCTACTGGATGTACCTGCGGTATTTCTTTTGGAATTTTTCCGGCAAACAGAACGATTTGCAGGGATTCGCCAATATCCGGGACGGAAATGCCATATCAGGTATACCCTTTATTGATAACTGGCTGTACGGGGATCAGAGTAAAATGCCAGACAGCATTCATACTAAAAACAAGTCCTACAATAGGATGTATGCCCTGCCCTTTATTCTGGGGATGATTGGCCTGGTTTTTCAATATAACCGCAACCGCCGAGATTTTATAGTCAACGGATTGTTGTTCTTTTTCACCGGCATGGCCATTGTTATCTACCTCAATCAAGCCGGACAGCAACCCCGCGAAAGAGATTACGCCTATGTAGGATCTTTTTATGCATTTGCCATCTGGATCGGACTGGGGGTGATCTGGGTAAAAGAAATGTTTGAGAAATTTATGAAGGCCCCGGTGGCCAATTATGTATCGGCCGGGCTTTGCCTGCTGGCCGTGCCGGTGCTGATGGGTAACCAGGAATGGGATGACCACGACCGGAGCAAGAAAACCCTTGCCCGTGACCTGGCCAGAGATTATTTGGAAAGCTGTCCGCCCAATGCCATGCTGTTTTCCTTTGGGGACAACGACACCTATCCTTTGTGGTATGCGCAGGAAGTGGAAGGCATTCGCCCCGATGTTCGGGTGGTTGTCAATAGCCTCTTGGGAACCGACTGGTATATGAACGAATTGCGCTATAAGATCAATAAAAGCGATCCCTTCGATGTTATTTTTACCGAGGAACAAATTCAGGGAAACAAAAGAGATGTTGCCTATATCACACCCTTGCCTGGGTTTGACCAGAAAAAATACTATGACCTCTACGACATGATGAAAAATGTCGTGGGCAGCGACGATCCGAAATATACCCAACAGCAGGACGATGATATTCTCAACCTCCTGCCCGTTAAAAAACTCACTGTTCCAGTCGATCTGGCTGCCGTTCGGGCCAGCGGGCTGGCCAAAGAAGGCGACAGCGTGTTGAGCGAACTAAAAATAGATATCGGCAACCGGTCCTACCTGCTCAAAAATGATCTGGCGATCTACGCGATCATTGCAGCCAATCACTGGAAACGGCCAATTTGTTTTACTTCCACGCAGGAACTCAACGACCTGGGTCTGGCCAAATATGTACGCCTCACCGGACTGGCCTATCAGCTGGTTCCTTTTGAAAGCAAAAACGGATCGGGTGTTGACCTGGACCGGGCCTACAATACCATTATGACTCATTTTGCATATGGTTCAGCTGACAAACCGGAGGTTTACTACGACGAAGAAAACCGCCGCCACCTCAATTCGATCCGCATGGCTCATACCCAGGTTGCCTTTGCACTCGTAGACGCGGGGAAAAAAGATTCTGCCAGAAATATTTTGGAGCATTTTGACAAGAACGTCCGGGAATCCAATTTCCCATATGGCATGACTTCTAACCGGGGCAATCAGCAGGATCTGATTTCTACCGACTTCCTGCAGGCATGTTATGTCGCGGGGGACACGGTACTGGCAAAGAAAGTAGAAGCTTCTTTGAAAAAGGATCTACAACAGCAAATGCGATACTATAAATCCCTTGGAGATGAAACCAGCGACGATCAGCTGGCTACCAACGCCTATATGTTGCTTCAAGGAAAGGGCGGCACACTTTCTGACAAACAACAGGAATTTACCCAGGATATTTTTACAACCTATCGGATGCTCATGCAGATCGATCAGATGGACAAACAGTTTGCACCCAAACCCGGCGCATCCGGCCTTTTGAAATAAGATTTCTTTCTCATATATCCAGCCCCCTGCTTCGATGAGGCAGGGGGCTGCTTTTTGTATTGAATTCGATCTTTTTTGCCAAACATTTGTTATTAAATGGTAACTGCCGCCTAAAATCAGGAATCCAGGTTCATGAGTGCACGCTGCTTTTTTCCCGTTTTTCGCCAGAAAATGGATATTAAAATTTTACAGTAACTTGAATATATGATCGGTTTTCAATTCAGGAAATTTGACCCGAAGCAGGATGGCAAATCGAAATTCGACCAGTTGCTGGATATTTTCATGCAACTTCTTACCTATACCAGTGGAGATGTGGGTGAGACCCTTCAATGGATGAATCAGCTGGATAAGGAATATGCACTTACGGATGGCCAATACGGCATGGGAGACTTCATAGAAGACTTGAAAGACAAGGGATATATCGACGAAAACAAACAAACTGGATCCATTACCATCAGCCCCAAAACGGAACAGGGCATCCGTAAACGCTCGTTGGAAGAAATTTTCGGGAAATTAAAAAAAACCAAAACGGGTGATCACCATAGTTTTAAGCCGGGCGGCGGCGATGAAATCAATCCAGAAACCCGGCCCTTTCAGTTTGGTGACCAGCTCGAACACATAGATTTCACAGAATCGATCCGCAATGCCCAGATCAATCACGGCATTGAATCCTTTAACATGCAGGAGGATGATCTTAAAATCCGGGAAACGGATTATAAGACCCAGACTTCTACCGTGCTGATGATTGATATTTCCCATTCCATGATATTGTATGGAGAGGACCGCATCACGCCGGCAAAAAAAGTAGCGATGGCCTTGAGTGAGCTGATAACAACCAAATATCCGAAGGATACTCTGGACATCGTTGTTTTTGGCAACGACGCCTGGACGGTGGAGATCAAGGACCTTCCTTATCTCCAGGTGGGACCCTATCATACCAATACCGTCGCAGGACTTGAGCTGGCCATGGATATTTTAAGAAGGCGGAGAAATCCCAACAAACAGATCTTCATGATTACCGATGGGAAACCTACCTGCCTTAAATCCGGCAAACGATACTATAAAAACAGTTTTGGATTGGACCGCAAGATCACCGCCCGTTGCCTCAACCTGGCGGCGCAGTGTAAAAAATTAAAAGTCCCCATTACCACTTTTATGATTGCCAGTGATCCTTATCTGCAACGTTTCGTAACCGAATTCACCGAAACCAACAATGGAAAGGCATTCTTTGCTTCCTTGGATCACCTGGGTGCTTTCATTTTCAGGGATTTTGAAAACGGGAAAAGAAAAACGGTATACTAATCGTGGAAGATTTGCCATATTCCTACTTGATTCGGAATATAATCCGGATCAACGGAAAGGAAGGACCATTTAAAAGAATCAACATTACTGGCTTATAAAAAATTATGATGAATATTGACAAAATAAAGACGCTGGGAGAACTGAAGAAATCGGGATATAAACACCGTTCTGTAAAGGAAGAAGTCAGGGCCAACCTGCTTTGCAAACTTCAAAAAAAAGAAAATAGTTTTCCGGGGATTGTCGGATACGAAGATTCCGTTATCCCGGATACAGAAAGAGCCCTTTTATCCCGACACAACATTCTTTTTCTTGGATTGAGGGGTCAGGCGAAAACACGTATGGCCCGGCAAATGATCAATTTGCTGGATGAATATATTCCCTATGTATCAGGCAGCGAAATCAACGATGACCCCTTTGCCCCCATATCAAAATTCTCCCGTGAACTGATCCGCCAAAAAGGGGATGATACCCCCATCTCGTGGTTGCACCGACATGACCGTTACAGCGAAAAACTCGCTACGCCGGATGTGAGTGTAGCCGATCTGATTGGCGACATTGACCCCATAAAGGCAGCCAATATGCGTTTGAATTTTGCGGATGAGGAAGTCATTCATTTTGGAATCATACCCAAAAGCAATCGTGGCATTTTTGTCATCAATGAAATTCCGGATTTACAGGCCCGCATTCAAGTTTCCTTGTTTAATATCCTGGAAGAAGGTGATATCCAGATCCGTGGATTCAAACTGCGTATGCCCCTAGATATATTATTTGTTTTTACTGCCAATCCGGAAGACTATACCAATCGCGGGTCCATCGTAACGCCTTTGAAGGATCGTATAGAGAGTCAGATCCTGACGCACTATCCAAAGAATATCGATCACGCTCTGCTGATCACCGAACAGGAAGCCGATATAACCGAGGATCAAAAGGTTCGTGTGAAGATCAGCGATATGGTCAAACGAATCATTGAGCAGGTTGCCTTTGAAGCCAGGACCAGTGAATTTGTCGACAAGAAAAGCGGTGTATCTGCAAGACTCACCATTGCGGCTTTTGAAAATGCTGTGAGTGCTGCTGAAAGAAGAGGTTTATTGAACAACGAAAAGGAAACGCAAGTGTGGATGAGCGACCTGGTTGGCATTATTCCTTCTATTACCGGAAAAATAGAGCTCGTGTACGAAGGTGAACAGGAAGGTCCTTACCAGGTTGCTTTTAACCTCTTGGAAAAGGCGTTCCGATCCCAGTTTGTCAATTATTTTCCCAATCCCGAGCAATTCAAAAAACGCAAAGGAGTTGAAGACAATCCCTATAAGCCCATTACCGGCTGGTTTGACAAGGGAAATCACCTGGATATCTTTTTCAATGCAAAGGACGACGATAAGGTAAGATTGCTCTATAAGGTAGATGGCCTCCACGCCTTTACAAAAAAACATTTCCGCAATGCCAACGAAAAGGAAATGGCTTTGCTCATGGAGTTTGTACTGCACGGGCTCTCCTCTTATAGTATGATCAGCAAAAAAGTTGTGGAAGGTAAAATAGAATTTAAAGACCTGATCGGTTCAATGATGAACATGAGTCCGGAAAGTATGGGAGGAGAAGAGGAAGATTTCGGGTGAAATACCTGCACCAACTCTTCGCAAAGCTTTTGCTAAAAAACATTGACTTCCCGCTCCAGCTGGATGCCAAATTTTTGCTGAACCGACTGAAGAATCTGTTCACTCAGTGAAAATATTTCGCTGCCGGTCGCTTTTCCATAATTCACCAGCACGAGTGCTTGATTCTTATGCACGCCTGCATCTCCTTTTCGATAGCCCTTCCATCCGCATTGTTCGATCAGCCATCCGGCCGCCAGTTTTACGGATTGTTCTTCGTGTGGATATGCCGGCATTTCCGGATATCGTTCCGATAGAAAAAGAAATGTTTTCTGGTCCACTACTGGATTTTTGAAAAAACTTCCGGCATTGCCGAGTTCTGCCGGATCGGGTAGTTTGGAACGGCGGATCTTGATAACAGCCCTGGAAACATCTTGTATCGTCGGAGAATGGACACCCATTTTTCTAAGTTCATCCTGGATAGCGCCGTAATGGGTGTTTAAAACTGGATTTTTATGGAGTACAAAGGTGACATGCAGGATTACATAACGACCTTTACCGGATGATTTAAAGATGCTGTCGCGGTAGCCGAACTGGCAGTCATTCAATCCGAATGTAAATACTTTTTTTTCGATTCGGTCATAGGCGTCCAGCTCATAAAAAACATCCCTGAGTTCTACTCCATAGGCGCCGATGTTTTGAATGGGGGCTGCACCCACGCTGCCTGGAATCAGCGAAAGATTTTCCAGCCCTCCCCAGTTTCTGCCGAGGGTGTATTCAACAAATGCATGCCAGTTCTCTCCGGCACCCGCCCTTACATAAATATGCGATGCATCCTCTTTGACTTCATCCATACCCTTGATCTCATTTTTTAAGACCAGGCCATCCACATTTTTGGTGAATAAAACGTTGCTCCCTCCTCCCAGTATCAAGCCGGACAGTTTGGCGGGGCCGTTGAGTAGATTCATTAATTCCTCTACAGATTTTACGGTCGAAAATTCAGCCGCAGATGCCTGTATGTGGAAGCTGTTGTAAGGCAACAAAGAAATATTTTTTTGCACACTCATCTGGTAAGTTTTTATCTATACCGGATCAATATCGGGTATAATGGTTACCGATCTGAACTTGTGGTCATTGCCCAAAATGGAACGATGTTGCTGGATCACGTGCTTGGCCAGTGCAATGGTACTTCCATTTTTTGGTAGTTTGAGCATCAACTCCATGATATACTGGCCGCGGATTCTGGCAATAACCGGTTCTCCGGGACCGGTCAGATAATTGCCAAATTCCTTATGCAGATGAAGGGCAAAAAGCGCCGCAGCATCGTGTACGATATCCTTGATCTTATGTTTAAAGGTAATCTGGATAATGCGTGAAAAAGGCGGGTAAGAAAATTGCTGACGGCCGACGATTTCCCGTTCATAAAATGATCTAAAATCATGGTTGATTACCCATTCTAAAACCGGATGTCTGGTATTGGCTACCTGGATCATCACCCTCCCCTTGCCATCTCTTCTGCCTGCTCGGCCACTTACCTGTTCCATCAACTGAAAGGCTCTTTCATTGACCCGGAATTCGGAGAAATTCAAGAGGCTGTCTGCGTCCAGAATGCCTACCAGGTCTACATGGTCGAAGTCGAGTCCCTTTACCACCATCTGAGTTCCAACCAGGATGTCCACCCGTTGCTGTTCAAATTGTTTAATGAGCATGTCATGGGCCGTTTTACCCCGAACACTGTCAATATCCATTCGTGCGATGTGGGCGCCCGGGAAAAGGGTACCCAATTCCTCTTCGATTTTCTCGGTCCCAAAATTGCGTTGAATGAATTCGTGATTACCGCAGGCTGCACAGGTATTTACAGGGGGATAGGAGGTTCCGCAATAGTGACAAAGCAGTTTATTGGTCAGCTTATGAAAGGTCAGGGATACGTCGCAATTCTTACATTGCGGGATCCAGCCACAAATTTTGCAAATCTGGTAAGGAGAGTAACCTCGCCGGTTTCGAAAAAGGATGACCTGCTTTTTGCGATCCAGTGTCTGCTGGATGGCTTCCTGAAGGACGGGTGTGCAAATAATCTTGGACCCGTCTTTTTGAAAAAACTTTTTTGTATCTATGATTTCAATAACTGGCATGGCTACCTGCCCATACCTTTCCATAAGCGCCGTCAATCCGTATTTTCCATGAACGCCATTGTAGTAACTTTCTATGGATGGTGTAGCACTTCCCAATAATGTCTTTGCTTTAAACAGGGAAGCATAGTAAATAGCTGTATCTCTTGCATGATATCGGGGAGCGGGGTCCTGTTGTTTATAGGATGAATCGTGTTCCTCATCTACAATGACCAGCGACAAATCTGTGAAGGGAAGAAACAAAGCGGACCGTGCACCCAGCAAGACTTTAATTTCCCCACTTCTCACCTTATTCCAGATCTCAAATCTTTCATTCTGGCTGAAACGGCTGTGATAGATACCCAGGTATCCCCCAAAATGAGATTGAAGACGGCGCACAATCTGGGAAGTCAAGGCAATTTCCGGGACCAGGTAAAGAATTTGTTTGTTTTGGAGAATCTGTTCTTCTATCAGTTTGATATAGACCTGGGTCTTACCGCTCGAGGTATAACCATGCAACAGGCATACATTTTTGGATTCAAAATGGGCCTGGATGCCGGAGAGGGCCAATTGCTGTGCCTGCGATAAAATGAACGGGATGTCAATCGCAAGCGGGGAGGCTTTTAAACGACCAACGGGTCGTTGCTCCGACAAAAGAATATTTTTAGAAATCAAGGCTTTGAGCTGTGCATCGGACGCACCGGATTTTTTCAAAAGAGCCGCCCGGGAAACTTCCTGCTCCGTTTTTTGGATATGAAGAAATGAAAGGAGCAGCTCCAACTGTTTTTCTGCCCGGGACCATTTTTTATCCTGGTTTAGAAGATCTGCTAATTTTTCTTCCGCCCGATAATCCGGATGCAGGGAGATATAGATCTCTGTTTTGGGTTTATACAATTCCTTTAGGGATTCGTAGATGTAGCAGACCGATTTATCAATTAGCCTTTTTACAACGGGGTAAACGGCATTTCCATGAAGGATTTCATGAACTTCTGGAATCTTAAGTTCTTTTTTTAACAGCAGCGCCTCCGCTACCAAATATTCATTGTGTTCCAGCGAAGAAAAGTCATCGCCAAAACTCTCATTGAAAACCAGGATACTTTCGCTACTCAACTTAAAATGCGCCGGCAGGGATGCTGCCATCACCTCGCCTTCCGAACACATATAGTATTGAGCAATCCAGGACCAAAGGGCGAGTTGCTCAGGGTAGATGAGCGGTTTAAGGTCTAAAACGGACTCGATTGGACGGGGATCAAAGGCTGCTGGTTTTTCTTGCAAGAGACTTTTTACGATACCTGCATATTTTTTGTTCTTCAGCGAAACCTCGACCCGACATCCGGGTTGAAGGCCCTGGATCATCGGTTCTGGAACCAGCCAGGTATAGTTCTTCGGGAGCGCCAGCGGTATAATGATTTCTGCGTACAAATTGTTGGGTCTGATTGATGATTAAACAACCGAAAGGGGGTTTGAGTTTATTCCGGCTGGGATTGAATCCAGGAAGCCTGATAAAATTTTAACTTGGTTTCCATAATAGAGAAAACTTTATCCTTAAACTGACCCATCTGTCTGAGCGTATATCCCTCCGGGCTTATTTCCTCCAGAAAAACTGCCCGAGACCGCCCGGGCTTCATGCTGAAAAGAGAACGGTAATTCATAAGACAATAATTGTCCAGAAACAAAACCGGTTTAACCGCTGTCTGAGTTTCAATGGCTATGCGGAAAGCGCCATCATAAAAGGATTTCAGGGGCTTCCCTGTTTCATTGAAAGTTCCTTCCGGAAAAATACAAACGGAAATATGGTGTTTTAGCAATGATTTTAAGATCCGGACACTTTTGGCTCGGGCCTCGGTACTTCCCCGGTTGACCATCACGGCCCCGCGACTATAAATAAAACCAAAGACCGGAATTTTGCTGGTTTCTTCTTTGGCCAATACCCGGAAGGGCTGTTTGCGTATTGCTTTGAAAAGACAGGGAATATCCATATAAGATATATGGTTGGCAAGGAAAATATAATTTTGTTCTGCGTCGTAGGGTGTTTCGAAGATATTGACATGACGGATTCCTAAAAGAAAATACCAGATATCCGCCCATACCTTGGCCATGGTACAAATCAGATTACCCCCTTGGCGTTTTCCAAAAAAAGAAAAAACAAGAGCCAGGGGAAAAGCCAGAAGCGTGAAAAGGGCGAACCAGCATACTGCGTAGAAGGTATACAATTTACTCAGCATGTCTTTCATATGGGATAGTAGCGGTTACTCATAGTAATAGAAAAAAGAGTTCTGGAAATTTACTTTCTCCGGTTTAGGGTAGGATATATGACGCCGGTTTCCAATTCCAACTCACCCCCACCGAAAATAGGTCAACTTCTTCAATTACAATCGCAGCTCCATTCTACTCCCAGTTCAATACAGGTGACGATGATCAATTTCCCCGTTTCCGGAGCAACAATGATACGCAGATGCTGTTTTTCGTTCGTATATCCCTCCACGGCATATTTGGGGTCAGGTCGGGACTCCGGATCACTTTTCTGATAGTTGATAATACCCCTGTCCAAAATCTCGTGGATTTCAGTCGGCGTAATATGCCTGCAGTCCATCCGGCACCGGGCATGTTTGGTGAAAATGAGCTGACCCCGACGATCAAAAGGAACTGGCCCGGAGCCATGGTCAGAAGGATTGAACTTAACGGGTTCTTGATCAGGGGAGTGACAGGCGGCGATCCAGGATATCCATATCCAAACAGTGAATTTCCGAAGCATCTGCTAAAGTTACAGGCAAGAACGCGAATGATATTATCTTTGCCGCCCATGATAGGACCAAAAACCGTGGCTTTTCATACGTTGGGCTGTAAGCTCAATTTTTCAGAAACTTCTTCCCTGACAAGGCTCATGGAAAAAGAAGGCTTTCAGAAGAAGTCCTTTGATTCTCTGGCCGATATCTATGTCATCAATACCTGTTCGGTCACCGAGAATGCGGACAAGGAATGCCGCTACCTGGTCCGACAGATCCAAAGAAAATCGCCGGAAAGCTTTGTTGTCATCACTGGATGTTACGCGCAGCTTAAGCCCAGAGAAATTGCCGAGATCCCGGGCGTAGACTTGGTTCTGGGCGCCGCAGAAAAATTTAACTTGGCCACCCATATCCGGGAGTTGGTTAAAGGCGATTCGGCGAAAATATGCAGCTGTGACATAGAGCAAGTCAATATTTTTCATGATGGATATTCTCTCAGCGACCGCACCCGGGCATTTCTTAAGGTGCAGGACGGTTGCGACTACCAATGCAGCTTTTGCACCATTCCGATGGCTCGGGGTAAAAGTCGTAGTGATAGCCTAAGTCATGTACTGAAAAATGTTGAGGATCTCGCCCGAAAAGGGATTAAGGAAATCGTACTGACAGGAGTCAATCTGGGTGATTTTGGCAATTTGGATCCGCAATCCAAGCGGAAAACAGAAAACTTTTTGGAACTGGCCCGCTCCCTGAATCAGACAACCCAGATCCCCCGGTTCCGCATATCCTCCATCGAGCCCAATCTATTGAACAATGACATCATTGATCTGGTTGCCAACAGCGATCGTTTTATGCCCCATTTTCACATTCCGCTTCAAAGTGGAAGCAACCGGATACTGGCGCTCATGCGCCGCCGCTATACCCGCGAGTTGTATGCTGAAAAAATATCCCTCATAAAAACCCTGATACCACACGCTGCGGTGGGAGCCGACGTAATCGTCGGTTTTCCGGGAGAGTCGGATGATGATTTTAAAGAAACAGTTGACTTTATACTCTCACTGGATCTTTCCTATCTCCATGTATTTACTTATTCCGAAAGGGATAATACACGGGCCATTGAAATGAAACCCGTGGTTCCTGTCCGGGTTCGAAATGAAAGAAACAAGATACTGAGAAACCTTTCTTTTCAGAAACTACAATATTTTACAGCCCTCCACCGTGGTCAGACCCGTAAAGTACTTTTCGAACGCAGTCGGGACAAAACGATGATGGAAGGATTTACTGATAATTATATCAAGGTGACGGTGCCTTACCACGAACAATGGGTTAACCAAATTGTAGAATGGTCTTTATGAAGGTTCGAATCCTCTCCCGCCGGCACCAAACTATTCAGATCGAAGACTTTTCACGGGGTTCGACAAGGCCGCTTTGATGGCCTGAAAACTTATGGTTATCGTGGCAATGGAAAAAGAAATTCCCACCGCAATCAGAAAAATTCCTTTCCCAATATTGACGTGGTAGGCAAAATTCTCCAGCCAACCATGCATAAAATAGTAGCCAACTGGCACAGCAACCAAAAATGCCACTACTATCAGTGCAATAAATTCCCTGGCAAAAAGTGCTGAAATATCAAAGAGCGACGCGCCCAAAACTTTGCGGATACCAACTTCTTTTGCACGTTGGACGGCAGCAAAAGACACCAATCCATACAGACCCAAGCATCCGATCAGGATGGCCAAAGAAGAAAATATCTTAAAAGCCGTATATACTTTCGCTTCCTGCCGATACCATCTGGCAATGTGTTCATCAATGAATTCATACTGAAATACATTATCCGGGAACAAAGCTGACCAGGTTTTTCCAACGGCTACAATCGTTTTGTTCATTCCACCCGGTTTAATTCTTACGCTGGCAGAATAAAAATGATCCGGTTGGTATAACAGCACACAGGATCTTCTTTTTTTGTGTTTGGATTCATTTTGAAAATCCTTCATAACTCCCACAATATAATAAGGATCTTCCCCTCCCAGCATGATTTTCTTTCCGATGGCCTTATCGGGATTTTGAATCCCGATTTCGTGTATCATGGTTTCATTGATGACAATTTTATTGGAGCTGTCTTTGGTCAGTTTCTGCCCTGCCAGGATTTGGAGTCCAAACATGTCCATGTAACGCTCATCAACAAATTTAACTTCAGTTACATTGTCTTTGGTTATGCCCATTTCCGGACAGGTGAAGCTGGTGGCATTTTGAAAACTTACCGGTGATCCGGAACAAAAACTGATATCGGTCAATCCCGGTTCCCGGGCCAATTCCTGCTGAAGCAGGGACCGTTTAGATTGGTCCGGGATGTCAAAACTAATGACCGCTTCTTTATTGAAACCCAGGTCTTGGTTCTGAAAGAAATCCATCTGATGTGCTACCACCAGTGTGCCAACAATTAATATCTGTGATATGGCAAACTGAAACAATACCAAGGCTTTTCGCAGGTTGACCCCTTTAAAGGACATGTTTGTTTTGCGCTTTAAGGATTCAACCGGATTGAAAGCAGATTGTACAAAAGCCGGATAGAGTCCCGCCAATAGGATAATCAGTATGGTCAACCCACAAAGCAAAACAATAATAATAGGCTCTCTCAAAAGTTTGGGTTCTATTTTTATGTCCAGCCAGTTTGAAATCGCCGGTAGAGCCAGCACGGCAGCTGCCAGCCCCAAAAGAACCGATAGTCCTACCAGCAGGCCGGTTTCCCCCAGAAACTGCTGGACAAGCTGTGGCCTGGATGCGCCCATCACTTTACGCACACCCACTTCTTTGGATCTTCTCACCGATTGTGAGGTAGCGAGGTTGATAAAATTGATGCAAGCCATCAATACAATAAAACCCGCAATCGCCGCCAGACCCCAATAGGTATCTCTGGCTACGGGTGTGATGATGTTGTTGATATATCGCTGATCAAAATGGATTTCTTTTAAAGGCTGGAGCGGCAGATGGGCTCCTTTTGCAATATCCTTGCCCCAGTGCCTAGAGATGAAATCCGGAATTTTTTTTTCGAGTTGATGGATTGAATAATTCTTCGGAATGACAATAAAAGCATAACTGCCTCCGGGAATGGCATAAAAACTTGTCATCATGCCCGAATCAAATTTCAAAGTATTTAAAGAGACCATGAAATGAAACGGCAGGCTGGTATTGGCAGGGGGGTCCTGGATAACCCCGGTCACCTTCAGGGTAAATTGGTTATCCAGCAATATCACCTGCCCCATGACAGGTTTGTCTCCGAAGTATTTGCGGGATGTTGTTTCTGTCAAAACAATGGAATTCGGATTGGATAACGCTGTCAGGGGATTCCCTGAAATCCAGGTAAATCCAAACACCTGAGGAAACTGGGGATCCGCATATAGAAAGTCGTCCTCAATCAATCTTTTCTGACCGATTTTTATTTGTCCTTCATATTGGTGGAAAACCTGGGTCGAGTTTTCCAATTCAGGAAAATCATTGCGCATGGCCGGCAGGATCGCCATGGAAATATTCGAATTAAAATCAATGGCGTTCAGCGTCACCCGGTAGGTCCGGCTGGCGTTCTTACTAAAATTATCGTAGCCAAGCTCATTGCGTACTACCAGGAATATGATCAGGCAAGAAAATACGCCCAGGGCTAGTCCGAAGACATTCAAAAACGTAAAACTCAGATTTCGCCTCAAACTCCTCCATGAACTGATGATATAATTTTTCAGCATAAGTTCTGATTAATTGAAAGGAAAAAAGAAGGAATTCTTCAGAAAGCACCAAGCGCATACCAATTTTTTAATTCACTATAAATCAATCTCTTAAATCACTGTTGGAAAGAGAAAACGTTCGGTTTTGGAACAAGACTGTTCCTTTCCAGACTTTAGCTTTTTTTTAGGCGTGACCTGGATGGAACGATAAAAGCCAAGTATTGACCGCAGAGAGACACCCGGACAAAAATTAACGATAAAGAATTTGTTCATCCGTATAATAGGTTTTACGCCCACCTTTCTCGTCAATTAGAATAGGTCTTCCGGTCGGACTTTTTTCATTCACTTTACGGTGAATAACCAGGAATTCTTTTACCTCGTCATTTATTCTTCCTGGATAAGCAGCATCAATTTTTTTTGTAGCCTCTAATAAAACGCTTGGAATCTTTTTTACCAGTTCCTTTATCTTTTCATCCGGAATCGCCGAAGCGATAGAATAAGGGGAAATGCGGGTTTGCCATAATATTTCATCAGAATATCCATTGCCGATACCACGGATCAGATCTTGATCAAGCATGATGTTCTTAATCGTCGTTTTCCTATTAAAAATCTTTTTCAGATAGCCAAAATCCAATTCCAGGGCATCCACACCTTCTTTGTCAACTGGATTTAAACGAATGTTGGCATTTTTCATACGATCAGTTAATGCCAAGTTTTGCCCGCCTTCAAAATATAACTCTACGATCGTAGAAGGATGGTCATTTTTATTTTCAAAAAGAAAAATATCCCCTGTCAGCATAAGGTGTAGTCCCAAAACCGTTCCATCCGCAAATTCAAAGCGCATCTCTTTACCAGAGCGAAATATCTTTTTAAGTTTTTTTCCCTGAAGGTTTTTTGAGAGCGACTGTGCCGTGTCGGATAACTTCCGTCCATTCACGACTTTTTACTTTCAAAAGTTTTTTATTGGCAAACAAATCGTGCAGGTTTTTTGAAAACACCTCCACGTCAGGAAGTTCAGGCATAGTTAAAATTTGATAAGTTAATACCCTTTCAAAAATTCGAGGATCTCGAAAGTCTTATTCTCCCTTTACTACAAAGTCCTTCAAATCTTTTTCCTCTCCGTTGACAATGATCGACAATCGGTGTGGGCCCGGGTAATGTACACGGGTAGTAATTCTTCTAAACGATTGTTTCTTTGTAACCGAAACGGTTTCGCCCGCTTTAAAAGTCTTTTCGCTGATCTTGAACACTTTCCTAGAAAGGAGATTGTTTGATTTATTGTAGTACAAACCGTATTCCAATCTGACGATTTGGCTTTTATTGTTTTTATTGGTTACACGAAAAGAAAATTCTAACTCTCCTCCAATTAAAACGGATGGATTGGCGATGTCAAATGCAGAAATCAATAAGTTTTTACTCTTTAAGCCGAAATGACTTAATATCTGCTCATGACCCCTTTTTAAAAGGGTTCTGCTGCCGTGTTTTATGATGGCGTCTGTCTGTTTTGATTTTCCCTTCCACTTTTTGGCCAAGGCGACGACAATGTCCGGATGGTCCTTGGCAATATCGTTCAAATTATTGGCCACGCTCCTTCTCACCGATTCCGACAGGTCGTTTTTTAGGTTTTCCAAGATGGGTAAAATTGGTCTTGGATCCTGCTTTAGTGCGGGAATAGCCATAGCCCAAGGCAATCTGGGGCGACTTCCCTCGCTGGCCAGTCGTCGCACTTCATCTTTTTTATGAAGGGACCACTTTTTCATCTGGCTGACCATTTTGGAACCATATTTGATATAAAAGGGCCGCACGGCAAACTCGCAGCTAATAAACTGAGTAATCTCCTCGATGGCTTTCATAGAAATCTCAAAATCATCTATTCCATAGGTTTCAATATAGTCCGGCAAAAATATATAGGCCAGTCCACCTTCGGTTATTCCCTTTTTTCTTAATTCTACAATCAAGTGTAAAATAATCCTTACGGCCTTTTTAAAATCTGAAGGCATGAAGGAATGCATCGTCCGGGTGGTATGTTTCATTCTTTCCTTCAGTTCCATTCCGGAAAACTCATCGGAAAATATTTGAGAAGTGAATCGTTGCCTATTAAAAGACGGCATCACGGTCTTTAAAGAATCTGAGAGATTTTTAAAAAAGGCGGGAGAATATAAATCTTTCAGCAGCGCCATGCAAAGTCAATGAATAATTAGATAAAAGAAAAACCAACTGGTTTATAATTCCTGACAATCTTTTTCTAAAACACCCTCTACAATTTTAGGGGGTTTACCCCATTTTTTAATCTTTTTATCCAACAATAGGGGAAATCTGGAATGAATTCCTCCGGTTTCACCCGAAGTGGTGCCTATCACGACGGTATGAATTTTTGAATGCCGGATAAGATAGGAACACATAACGCAGGGTTCATGTGTGGAGTAAAGGGTGCACCCAGAAAGGTCCTGGCTGTTTAAGAGTTCCGTAGCACTTCGGATCGCCTCGATTTCAGCATGAAAAGTAATATCGTTGTGTTCTTTGACCCGCTCCACTCCGCGGGCAATGATGTGTCCATCCTTTACGATGACGGAACCCACCGGATTATTGCCGCTTTGCCTGGCTATCAAGGCCAGTTCCAGGCAGGCAATCATAAAGTCTTCGTGATGATTTTTAAAATGATTTTCTTCAGCCATAGGTAAAAACTAATTATGCCCTGAAGGTCTGAAAAAATCGTGAAGCCCGCACTGTTTTTAAGCACTAAAATAAGGATATTAATTAACGTAAATCCGACTGACCCTTGTACGTGATAGAAGCTAACGCCACTAGTTGCGCTTCCTATCAAATACAAATCTTTGTGGTCGGTAAAGGATTTCCTGCCTTACTTACACGCCTCGAAGGCAACCCTGGTCAATAAAATCTGTACCAAATGGTTTAATTCTTCCAATGTCTTTGATCCTAAATGAAAACATTGGATTCTCTCCATAATCTTGCCATTTTAGCCGTATCCCTTCAGCCCAACAGACTCGTGTACACGAATTCACTTAGAAATGATGTGGCTGCAATTGACTCCCATCAATATGCTGCAAATGCGGCAATAATTATAAAGGTTTAGCGTTTTTTTTGCCAAACCCTTCTAAGTATTATTACTTAGATGCAGATAATCATCTATTATTTTGTAATCCAGTATTTTATGAGGTTAGTCATAACTTGCTTGTGTATAATTTTTTTACAGAGCCTATGCCTAAATTCATTTGCTGCACGGTTTTGGATTGCATCGGGACCTTCCAATTGGAATAATACAGCGAACTGGTCAAATGTATCGGGTGGTGCAGGTGGATTCAGCATTCCCGGAGCTGCAGACGCAGTAATTTTTAATAACCAGGGCTTAGGCAGTTGTACCATTGATGCACCCGTAAATGTCCTGAGCTTTACAGTTGTTGCTGGTTACACAGGGACCATTTCACAAGGCGCCAATTCATTTTCCACCGTCAACAATGCCTCTTTCTCTGCTGGTACATTCATAGGTGGTTCTGCAAATATTACAATCGGCGGGAATTTTATTTTAGCAGGAACTGCATTCACATCCACATCTGCCGTACTTGAGTTTGATGGAAATTCTACTTTTACCAGTGCCACTTTTATTCATAACAATGGAACCGTCAGATACAATGCTTCCGCCGGTACAACTATTTCTGGTACGAATCCTGCCTTTTTTATACTAGAATTTATCGGAAATGGTTTTAATTATATTTTAAGCTCTGTTGGAAATATTTCTGTTTCCAAAAGCCTCAATATTACTGGTGTTTCCTCGTATAATTTTAATGCGGGCGCTATCGACGTAACGGGTGATATTAACGTAACCAATACGGCTGCGGGTTGTGGAGGTACGGGTCAGATAAATATCATTGGTACCGGAATACAAAACTTTAATGGCAGCACTGTGGCCGGAGCAGGTGCGCTACCCAAACTTACAATTAATAAACCTTCAGGCACACTTAACCTGTCAAATTTCCCAGCATCTTCAAACGATTTCACTTACACTGCTGGCACAGTGAATGTGGGAACTTCCACCTACTGTTTTACAGACGGAAATGCCAGTCCATATACCATTACCGGAAGTCTTATTCTGAATAATATTGAATTTCTGGCATTAACAAACCAAACAATTGTTATTGCTGCAGCAACTGTACTAACGGCCACCGGTGATTTTACCATGGCAGGAACAGCCAGATTAACTATAAATACGGGAAATATTAACGTGAATGGAAATATCTTTTTGACCAATACTGCAGCTAACGGAGGGGGAACTGCCATTTTGAGTATAGTCGGTGCCGGTAATGAAACCATGGACGGAACGGCACTCGCGATCAGCCAAAATCTCCTGCCCTCTGTTACCATAAATAAACCTGGAGGAATACTTACCCTAAAGGGTAATATTTCAGAGAGCCAGGACTGGACCTATAGCAGTGGGACCGTGAATGCAACCAGTTTTGGTTCTACCGTAATTTTTGGTGGCAACGGCCTGAACATTTCCAGCGCAGGAATGAATTTTTATAATATACTTGTTACCGGAAATACAATTACCCTCCTTAATAACCTTACAGCAAACAATAACATCACCATAACGGGAGGCCATATCGCTCCTGGAGCCAATACCATCAATTTGGCCGGCAATTGGCATGACTATGGAGCTGCTGGTTTTGTATCGGCGACGAGCACGGTAAATTTCAACGGTTCTGTTCTTCAGACCATCACATCTCCTGGAGGAGAAAGTTTCACAAATCTAACCGTCAATAATTCGGGAGCGGGTATCCAACTGATCAATAGTGTCGTGGCAACCACGACATTGACAATGACTCAAGGAGATATTAATCTGAATGGCAATACGTTGTCTCTAGGAGTTTCGGTAGCAAACAACGGTACACTCGCATACACTTCTGGTAGGATGATCGGTGCGGGAACATTTACCCGTTGGTTTAAAACAGGCACAATACCAGCAGGTTCCGTCAACGGCCTTTTGCCTATGGGTACAGCAACCGACTACAGGCCATTTTTCCTTTCTGCACCCGTTGCAGGTCCAACTACCGGCGGTTCTATGAGTGTTTCATATAACAATGCCACCACCAATACTTCGGTGGCCATTGTGGACGGACTGTTCACGGTTGTCGTCAGAAAAGACCTGAATTGGTCCATATCAACCAATGGAATGGCTGGTGGCACTTATAACCTTCAGATACAGGGTACGGGATTTGGTTTAATTGGTGCGGTATCTGATTTGAGGCTAACCCTTGCCAACAGCGTAACCGGAACGGCTGGAGTAAATGGTGGTACGACTACCAATCCACAAATCAACAGAACTGGTGTAACACTTGCTAATCTCACCAATACTTTTTATGTCGGATCCATTAACTCGGTGAGTACCCCCTTACCCATCACATTAATTTCATTCAATGCATACCCTGATAATGGTAAAGTAAAACTGGAATGGTCCACCGCATCGGAAACCGACAACGCATTTTTTACTATTCAGAAATCTACAGATAGCCAAGGCTGGCTAATGGTTCAAAAAGTGTCGGGATCGGGCACAAGCAGCAATACTCAATATTATTCGGCCTATGATATCACTCCTTATCCGGGAGTATCTTACTACAGGTTAATGCAAACAGATATCGACGGCAATCAAAGCTTTTCGCCCATCATATCAATCAACCTGGGTAAGAAGAATGCTGAAATTACCATGTATCCCAATCCCGCAACCAACTTAGTCAAAATCAGTTTTCCAATTGCAGGCAGATATGAAGTCTCCTTGCTAAATATTGCAGGACAAATTGTATCCAATACCACGCTTACAACCTCAGATAATCTCGTGCTGAATGTTACAGGATTTAGAACGGGTATCTACTTTGTCAGGATCATTCATAACGGAATAACAGAAACTGAAAAATTAATAATTAAAAATTAACCAGGACTGCTGGTACAGAAAATGGAAACTAGCTCAAAGTTGGTATGAATGGGAAGAAATAGTGAATTTTCATTAAATCACCGCGATTTATCGTCCAAATATTCAAACAGGTAGGCCCCATTTCCAGTATGTAACAAAAGTTATTTTTCTATACGATCCTAACCACCTTTTTAGCATAAGTTGCGCCCCTAAATGAAAGCCTATTTTATATCCGGTATTGCTGCTGACGGGCGACTATTCGGGCGCATTCGCCTGCCTGAAGGATTTGACGCAGTTTATATGGATTGGAATAATCCTCACCGTGACGAATCAATGGAAAATTATGCTGATCGTCTCGCTGAAAAAATAAATACAGAGGAACCCTTCGTTCTCATTGGTACATCTCTCGGGGGTATTGTGGCCACAGAAATTGCACTCAAATACAATCCACTGCTCGTTATTATCATTGGCAGCGTTCCCGTTATCTCCCAATTGCCCGGCTATTTCCGTATTGCAGAAAAACTAAAATTGTACAAGCTGGTCCCGGGTTCAGTATATAAATTTTCGGCCATCGTTAAACATCATTTTACTCGCGAGAACCCGGATGACAAAAAAATCATCATCAAGATGATTTCTGAAACCGATCCCTCTTTTATCAAATGGGGAATCCAGGCCGTCTTAAAGTGGAAAAACAAAAAGTTTCCAAAATCTCTTTACCATATTCATGGAACCAGAGACGAAGTATTTCCATATAGATTCACATCCCCTACTCATACGATTCACAAAGGGGACCATGTGATCGTAATTACGCGTTATGAAGAAGTAAACAGTATTTTATCGGAAATATTCTCTATTCTAAGATGATTTGGAGTTCGGTCAAATTAACCATGAAAGTTAGTATCCGCTGATTACTAAAATGTTAGAAGTTTAATATCAATTTAGTTATTAATCCACTATTTATCCGTCTTATAGACATTGGAATTAAAAAGTTCCATATACAACTCTGGACTTGGCAACTTAGTAAAACCGTACTTTTCATAAAGCCAATCAGCTGTCGAAGTCAACAAAATCCAACGTCTTAATCCTTGTAAATTAGGGTGTCCCATTACAAACGTCATTAGCTTTTTTGAAAGCCCTTGTCCCCGATATTTATCTAGAACATAAATGTCACCCAAATATGCAATAGTTGAAAAGTCAGAAATTACCCTGGCAAACCCAATTTGTTGGTCTTTATGAAATAGTCCGAAGTTTAGTGAATTGTCTATGGAAATTTTTACTCTATCAAAAGGAATATTATCACTCCAACCGGAATACTTTGATAAAAAGTCATGAATAGCGACAATATCCAGTTTGGTCTTGTCCGTAGTAATATAATATTCACCAAAAGAGATTTCTAGGATCTTCATTTTAATACATTCATTTACCCTGACTGTAAGCAGAGAAAATATGATAGCCAATTCTAATAGTTATGAATAAATGGCTCTTCCGAGGGTCAGTGCATTAGGCGAAATTAGTTGAACCTGCCTGAAAATTAACACAAATCTCATAAATTTAAAGATAAATGACCTCCGTATAGCCCCGTTTTTCAAATTGGTAAACCTGCAATCTTTACTACATTAGAATCAGGAACTTTCTTTTTAGCCTTTCTTAAATCATACCTCAGAAACGACTACCCGTCTTGCTTTATCCTTATATAATTCGTTTCATTTGGCTGATGTCGAAACGCTTTTTTACAGATCTAAAATTTATTAACCTCGCCTTCTACCCGATTTAATTTCAAAATACATGACTTGGTCCTATACTCTTGGTGTGATTGATCGTGAGATTATACAACCGCCTGAAATTTGACTGATTCACTGATTTTGTCGGTCATAATATTGTGTTTGTCGAAAATATTTACGGCACTCCGGGTAAGATGATAGTTTCGATAAAATCGCTAAAACTGTGAATAAATTAACGCTTTTGTTTATTATGGGCTGGTTTGGGTTATGCAATATTTTAAAAGCACAAGAGAATTTTTGGGACAGCCCAAAAGCTTATCTAGGGCAGACTCCACCGGGTAGCATGCCTGTAAAATTTGCACCAAAACTAATAAACGACACGCCTTATTTTTCAATGGATAGATGCGCCTTTTCGCCCGATGGAATGGAATTTTATTACTGCAGGAATAATACCTGGTTCAGCAGTAAAGATGCCTCAATACAGGTATTTAAATATGACGGTGATAAATGGATCGGCCCAACGACATTGGTGAAACAATTTTATGCACCGACTTTCGCGTCATGGGGTGACACGCTTTACCTTATTGGAGGAGGAATGGGGAGTGTGACACAGATTCGTCGCGGTTCAAATGGGTGGAGCGAGCCGGAAATCTATCTTATTAGGCACTACGGGATCTATGATTTTGTACCCACACGCAGTGGCAATATGTATGCTGCTAGCAACATCAACGGGAGCATAAATGATTTTACTTGTTATGATATATGCGTAATGCCACCCGCTAACAGCGGCGATACAACCATTCATTCCCTCGGTAAGCCGTTAAATACTTCCGGTTTTGATGGTGATTTTTTCATAGCCCCTGATGAGTCCTTTATCATTGTCAGCGCCAAAGAACATCCTGACTACGAATGTGAGTTGTATATTAGTTTTCATAAACCTGATGGTACGTGGACAAACCCCAAAAGTCTTGGACCTTTGATTAATAATGGCCTTGCCCACCGGTGGGGTGAATATGTTACGCCAAATAATAAATATCTTTTTTACAGCTACGGCCATGGTCCTCAGGATTGCGCCATTTACTGGGTAAGGTTCGATGATTTATTGGAAAATTTGAGGCATAGCAATTTTGATCCCTATGCAAGAGATTCTATAACAACGCAAACGGCCAAAATCAAACGGCCTTTTTCTCTTTCAGTCCACGATGCTTTTTATGACGACGACGGAAATAATACATTAACCTTTTCCGCGACCTCGGCTGACGGTAGTTCACTACCCGCATGGCTGGCATTTGACACCAAGAAAAAGATATTTTCAGGCATCCCGCATCGACCAGGAACCTATCTGATAAAAATTACAGCTACGGATAACGCAGGGGCAACAGCCGTTTCTACGTTTGCAGTCACGGTTGAATAGATACCAAATCAATAAAATCAATAGAATATATTAATGTTTCTTGGTAGCTAAATTTTATTCGATTTAATTTACCCATAATGCCACAGAAAAAAAACAATCTGCTTTTAACTATTTTATGGTTGTCATTATTAACAGGCACCTTAGATGGAATACTATCGTTCATATTCAGTTATCCCGCAAATCCTGAACAGTCTTATAGGTATATCGCCAGCGGATTATTTGGCACAACAGCATTTACAACAAATTATATGGTTTTTTGGGGAGTACTGCTTCATTATATGATCGCTTCAATTTTTAGTGCAGTTTTCTTCTTATTGTATCCTAATTTTAAAAGAGTAATAAATAACAAATATATTTTAGCATTCGTCTTCGGGCTGATTATTTGGATAGTTTCAACTTGCGCAATTCTTCCTTTAAGTAACGTGCCGGATATAAAAGGCGTTCCAAAATATCCCAGCCATCTTAATTTGGTAGCGGCAATTATTAGCTTTATCGGATTGAGCCTATGCCTGGGATTCCCTATTTCTTTGATCGCAAACAAATATCACCGGAAAAATACATGTGCAACGAGTCAGGATTTCAATGTTAGTAATTGATATAAAATTCAAAATTCGTGACAACTCCTTTTTGTAAAAGTGAGGATGGTGGTATAAAACTTTGGAAACTGTATAACCTTTTCACCAGTGCAAATAAAAGCACATACATCTATAAGTTCCTAACAAAAGCAAACGCAAAACAGGAGCCTGGCTAATTTGGTTATCACGTGGAATTGAAGAGGCAGGATTAATAAAAAGGAATATTAGATTTTATATTATGTAATGCCCTGCATTTGACATCGGGTATAAAATTAAAAGTAGCTATTATAACAGCAAATGACGAAAGCAGTAAATTCTACACTGCACAACGACAACTTGTATCAAACCCAAAAGCTAATGATTGATTCTTTTGTAGGCTTTTTAACTACAGGATTTTTGGGGGACTTACAGATCAGAATAAACACCAAATCAATTTGCCACAAATTTATTATTAAACTATCCTAGTTTTTATTTCACAAAATGCTAACTTAAAATCCGCTGCTAAAGTCCACTTTTGGTTGAAGTATGGCAGCGATTTCTAATACTCAGTTGTTTTTACAAGTCATATCTCTTGTTCGTAGTAGCTAAATCAGCTATTTTAATTCACCTGGATAAAGCCACCGGATTGAACGGGCCTACAATAACTATTAACATCCGTACTAACTTGAATAGTATATTGAAAATTGCCATATTCGCCAACATAGATATAACTTGTTGGCGTGCCTGAAATTGTAATAGTATTACTATTAACAACGGCTGTTATGCCTTCTGGAAATTCTCCTATAACTGAGATGCCTGTGTAATGTCCCGTTACCACAAAAGTAACTGGTACAATAGTTTGATTTACTGTTACCGTTTGTGAATTTGATCCGGCTGGCGAAGTCAATACAATAGTTGGGCAAGAAGTGACCACAATGAAAGCGCTGTCATAGGAACTGCAGTAACCTCCGGTAGTTGTTACTTTGAATTTATAAGTGCTATCCGGCGCATTTTGCAAAGTACCGGAAACCGTAACCATACTGCTTGAAATACTACTTGTTATTCCTGGCGGCAAACCTGTTATGTTAGCCCCGGTGGCACCTCCGCCTATTTTATAGGTAACTGGTGTTATCATCGTATTTGATGGAATAATTTGAAATGAGGTGCTGTCGGGTGAAGTTCTGGAAATTGTTCCGCACTCTTTAATTGAAATGACTCCGGTAATAGGTAGGTTGCAAGCATTCCCGGAAATTTCAAAGCTATAAACAAAAGGACTGCTAGAATCTGACATAGCTGCTCCGGAAATCGTTAAAACACCTCCAAGATAAGTAGTAGATACTCCCCGTGGTAAACCAATGACACTTACACTAACCTCAGCGAGACCTGTAGTGTCAGAGCTTTGATATTTTGAAACTTTATAAGTAATCGGGGTGATCGGCACATTCAAACCTACTGTTTGCGAATCTGTGCCTTTGGCAGAAATTAAAGTAAGATAAATACAGGATTTGGATAGTTTGTCAGATGAGGACGTATCCGAACTAATACTCTTACTACAAGAAAAGATAAATAATCCAATGGCAAATAATAAAATAGAAAGAGAAATAAATATTCGCATAAATACAAGTGCTTAAATTCGATTTCCTGTGTTACAAAGTTATACAAAGGAAATTGCAAAACAAGAATTGGGACAAACCTTGTTAACGCAAGTTATAATAAGCAGCTCCAAAAAACTTGTTCTTTCAGAAAGTGAATCTGAATTGTTTAGCCTTGTTAAGGCGGATGCGAATACGGACTTATATAAAACCAAGTTTGTGAGTGAGTGAAGAACTTTGTTGAGGCAGTTAGAGGAACAGGAATCATTAATTTCTAAAGCGCGAAAACTATTTGCCGATGATCAACTGAACTTTGATAATTTCAGAGATTTGAAAAAAAAGTACAAGGACACTTCTGGTATTCTAAAAAAGGAAATTAACTCTATAACGAACAAATTGGAACATATCGCAGAAGTTAATTTTCAAACAGGTGATGTTTCCATACTGATGAATAGCGCTTTAGTCAAAATTTTGTGTCACAAGAAACAAATCGTTTTTAAAAGCTCAAGCATGAATAATATACTTTCTGATAGATATAATTTTACAGTTAGAAATATATCGTTAAAACGTGCGGTAGAGATTTTGTCTAAAAATAATATTGAAGTAAATGATTCTGAGGCTGCTATTATACTAGATTTTATTTACAATACAATCGAACCATTAACCAGTGTGTCGCAACTTATTGGTTTGTATAGTCTACTGGCATAAAAAAACGAGACCCCAAATAATTTTGTGTAAGCAGTTTTTGTAATTGCATTAGAGTAGGCATCTGTTTTCAAAGATCGTTACGTATTGGTGCATGATCAGGCCCCAGTTGTGCGGCACCATGTTCCATTTTTTTTCGATGTTCATAATTGCCAGGTAAACTGCTTTTTGGGCCGCCATGTCATCGGGGAACTGGACTTTACTCTTGGTATATTTTCTAATACCGCGGTTTAGATTTTCAATGGTGTTGGTCGTGTAAATCATCTTACGGATCTCAACGGGGAAGTCGAAGTAGCTTGTCAGTTGATCCCAGTTCGCGCGCCAGGACTGAATGGCGTATTTATATTTTGATCCCCAGGTTTTATCCAGATGTTCCAGTGCCTGTTCGGCTGCTTCTCTGGTCGATGCTCCATAGACTTCTTTTAGGTCAACGCAAAAGGCTTTCCGTTCCTTCCATACCACGAACTTGCAGCTGTTTCGGATCTGGTGTACGACGCAAAGTTGGGTAATAGTCTGAGGGAAGACACCCTTGATAGCACCGGTAAGGCCTTTTAGATTATCGGTGCAGGCGATCAGGATATCTTCCACGCCCCGGGCTTTCAGATCCGTCAGTACACTCATCCAGAAGGAAGCCGATTCCGTCTCGGCCGTCCACATTCCTAGCACTTCTTTCAGCCCGTCTTTCTTCAGACCGATGACCAGGTAAATACATTTGCTGATGTATTTGCCGTTGTGCTTGACTTTCAATACGATCCCGTCCATCCAGACCGTAAAATAAACTGGCTCTAACGGTCGACTCTGCCATTCTTTAATGTGCTCTACGATCCGGTTGGTTACATTGGAGACGGTTCCTTCACTCACGTCCACGCCGTAGATTTCTTTGACCTGTTGGGAGATATCACTGGTCGTCATGCCACGGCTATACATGCCGATGATGGCTTCTTCCAGCTTGTCACTCATCCGGGAACCTTTGGGGATCAGCTGCGGTTCAAACTCGCTGTTGCGATCCCGGGGCATGTTTAAAATCATGTCGCCGAGGGATTCTGTCTTTACCTTTTTCTTGTAAGAGCCGTTGCGGCTGTTGCCAGAGTTATTACCTTCTTTGCTATGTTTCTCATAGCCAAGGTGTTCGTCCAGTTCGCCTTTAAGCATCTCTTCAACGCCTTCTTTGAAAAGGCTGTTGAAAAAGGTGTGGAACTCTTCCTTGTTTTTAAACTGTTTGAAGAAATCCTTTGGGATTGGTAGTTTTTTCTCTTCCATAAAATTGTATTTCAAGTTAATAAATAATGGCCAGGATGCCATCAGCCCAGGGCAGGCTCAGATCAGCTTCGATAACCGAGCTTCTCTTCGCCTGCCTGGGCATTAACTCTACATACAATTACATAACTTCATTTACACAAAGAATTTTAGACTCCCAAAAAAACGAAACATCCTAAATTAGGCTGTTTCGTTAAGTGACCTAATCGGGCTGATGTCGAACCACTTTTTAAGTGATTTAAGACTTTTGGCTTCACTTTCTACATGATTACCTTATTATGATTTCAATCTGAAGCATTTTACCAATCGCTCTTAGGAAAAGTTGATCCAGTTTTTTCGGACGAGACAGTCCTGTGCGCCAACGAACAATTATTGTATCAGATCCGAACATTGTTCAAATAAAGATTACTCAAACTAATGATAATCAAATTGCTATAGGGCTGGCATATTTTTTAGAAGATATTAATGTTAATCCTTCTCACTCTTTGCCGGTTCAATAAATTCGAAAACATGCTTAAAAATTATTTCAGGATTTCTTACAGAAATTTAGTCCGCCATAAGACCTATACTATCATCAATATTACGGGACTGGCAGTAGGTGTTGCAGCATGCCTGCTGATATTTTTAGTAATACAGTTTGAATCCAGTTTTGACAACTTTCATACCAACAGGCAGCGTATTTATAGGATAGCCAGCAAGTTTAAACTACCCGATGGCATACATTATTCCGGCGGTACCTGTTTTCCTGCGGCAAAACAATTAAAAATCGATTACCCCCAGCTTGAAAATGTATCAACTATTTTAGCGAGCCCGGGCGACCAAATAACAGTGATGGATGAAAGCAATCATCCCACACAAAAGAAGTTCAATGAAGATGGATTGTTTTTCATTGAGCCGCATTTTTTCGAGATGTTTAATTTCCCCTTTCTAGCGGGTAACCCCAAAACAACTCTGACCGAACCATATACAGCCGTCGTTACTAAGGCAACCGCAATACGTTATTTTGGCGACTGGCGAAAAGCGATAGGCCGCACTATAAAATATCAGGACCATAAAATTTGCAAAATTACGGGTATCTTAAAAGACATGCCTGGCAATACAGATTTTCCAATACAGGTGGCAATTTCTTTAAAAACAAACGACCAGGAATCTTCAGATAATTGGGCAGGCAACAATGGCTACCTGAACACTTTTGCGACTGTACCGCCCGGTATGACGGGTGAGCAATTAAATGCGGAATTAGTTGCCTTTACCAGACGGCACGAAACGGAAGAGTATGCTGCGAGAAGGGTATTTTTCGCTCAACCTTTTACCGAGATGCATTTTGACAAAAGGTTTGGCACCTACAGCAAGAATACATTCAGCAGGGGACTTATTAGAGGTCTCAGCCTTATTGGATTGTTTTTAATAATCATCGCCTGCATAAACTTTATCAACCTGGCTACAGCACAAGCGGTTAATCGTGTCAGAGAAGTGGGCGTACGTAAAGTGTTAGGTAGCAAAAAAAGGGAGCTGATATGGCAGTTTTTGTCTGAAACTTTTTTGATTACATTATTATCGGTCATCATTGCGGTTATTATTGCCGGCAGCACACTGTCGTTGTTAAACCAGCTACTTAAAACGGCTGTTACCTTACAGTTTAATATGACGATGGTTAGTTTTGTTGCAGGCGTATTGATATTGGTTACACTCTTATCTGGCCTTTATCCGTCCGCAATACTGGCAGCCTCAGACCCCATCACAGCACTCAAGAGTAAATTCAGCAGTAAAACAATTGGTGGCATCTCGTTAAGACGCGCATTGGTTGTATTACAGTTTACAGTTGCGCAGGCGTTAATCATAGGTACTTTAGTAGTGGTGGGTCAAATGGATTATTTTAAGAATGCACCTATGGGTTTTAACAAAGACGCTGTTGTTAGCATAAACATACCCAACGACAGTCTGAGCCAAAAAAAGATTGACGCTTTAAAATCACAATTACTTCAACACCCTTCGGTAAAAAATGTAAGTTTTGGCACATTTGCCATTACTGATAAGGCACATTGGGGCAGTTTTTTTACATTCAATAATGCTGCGAATCCTGTTGATTTTAATGCGGACCTTAAATGGGCTGATGCCGATGTATTTAAAACATATGGTCTGCAAATGGCTGCCGGCAAGCCTTACCAACCTTCTGATACCGTTAGGGAGTTTGTCGTTAATGAAAAGCTTGTTAAGCAGCTGGGCCTTCATAGCCCACAGGATATCATTGGCAAAAAAATAAATTTTTGGGGATGGATGTCCGGCCCTGTAGTGGGTGTGGTAAAAGACTTCAATAGTTCTTCAATGGAAGAACCTATGTATCCGGTTGTCATGGCGCCCTGGAAAGCAGAGTATCAAACTATGGCCATTAAAATCCAGCCAGAACGGCTAAAACAGACCCTGGCATTTATTGAAGAAACCTGGAACTCCTCTTTCCCTGAACACGTGTACAACTTTCAGTTTCTTGACGATAGAATTGCAAGTTTTTATGAGCAGGAAAATCAGTTGTCGCAATTATATAAAATATTCGCCGGCATCGCTATTTTTATTTCATGCCTCGGGTTGTATGGGTTGGTATCGTTTATGGCGCTACGGCGAACAAGGGAAATTGGTATACGCAAAGTGCTGGGCGCTTCGGCGGGCAATATTGTCTACCTGTTTTCAAAGGAATTTATATTGCTGATTGGTATTGCCTTTGCTATAGCAAGTCCTGTTGCCTATTATTTTATGCAAGGCTGGTTAAATAATTTTTCATACCGTATTTCAATAGGCGCCGATGTTTTTGAAATAACCATTGGAGCTTCCATCGCCATTGCCTGGCTGACAATAAGCTTTCAGGCAATCAAGGCATCTGTAGCAAACCCGGTGAAAAGCTTGAGGACCGAATAATCTTTTTTTCAGACAGATGAAGTTAACTTTTGTCTGTTTTTTGTTTATTGTAAGGACAAGTAGTGATAAATACCAGAAACCGAATTTGAATTACAGCGAAATAAAAAAAGCAGAAAGCCGGCAAAACCTTGCCGGCTCCCGACCGTGTGACCCCGCTCGGGCTCGAACCGAGGACCCAAAGATTAAGAGTCTTTTGCTCTACCAACTGAGCTACGGAGTCAAAAATTGAGCTGCAAATATACATGGAATTTATTTTGCAGAAAGTTTTTTGCCCTTATCTTTGCAGTCCTTTAAAGGGAGCATAGCTCAGCTGGTTCAGAGCATCTGCCTTACAAGCAGAGGGTCCGCGGTTCGAACCCGTGTGCTCCCACTCAATACAGACAAGGGTTTCGGTAAAAACTGAGACCCTTTCTTTTTTCTCTATTATACCTTTTGACATAGACTAGAAAATCGAATTTAATACCGCACTGTTGACAGTGATTCGATCACAAAGAAAGGCCAATTGTTTTGACCAAGCCTTGAAAATTTGTTTACCAAAGAAATATGCCTTCCCTACAATCGCGTTGGGTCAATCTTTTTCTAAGCCAGTAGATATTCTTCTATTTCAGCCAAAGGCTAAGGGTAAACCCTTGTATCAATCGCGCAACTCTGTATTTTGAAATAAACCAGCATTTTACTATTTTGATATATGTATAAATTCATCGTTTCTTCCGTTTTGCCATGTTTTATTTTTGTTACTGTATTTGGACAAAAAGAAGCACCAATCAAATTAGATTATTTCAAAGAAATTCCATCGGAGATTGATGGGTGCAGCGGATCTTTTACTTACGATTCTATACCTCTTAAAAATCAGAAATATGTAGTGGTCGTTGATCTGCAAAATCTAGCTTTTGTAAGAATAAACGGAACAATCATACGATTGACATTGTCTGAACATAAGAATATAACTAAAAACAAGTCCAAAGATTCATACCAAGGTGGGGGATATTCTGTCATTCTGACCACCACTGAAGGTCGTAGAATTGGAGATGAATTATATTTGAGTTCTGGAACGATAGAAATTTCAAATGGCAAGCAAAAATCAATTTTTAAAATCCACGGAGAAGCTGGTTGCTAGCTAAACATATCGCCTTTGGCATTTCGCTTCTCGTGAAGCAATGTTTAAAACCCGTTGTCTTAAGAACATCCCGACTCAAAAAGACGCAGCACTTCTTTGAAACAACCTTGGGCATTAAAATCGAAGAATCCTCTATTTCTCACTTTGTTATTTATGCAAAAGACATCCGAATTGTATTCAATGGATCAGATAGTCGCTAGGCAGTAGAATTTTAACTCGCTAAAAAATCAATTCAAGGCTTTACCATTCAGGAAGACCCAAATCAGATAAAAATGATTATTTTTCAAGAACGAATCGAAGGCCACGCCCCTGCTACTTCGCATCAGCTGCGGCCTTCAACGCGCCGATATCCAACTTAATCATTTTCATCATGGCTTGCATTACTCGACCGGCTTTTGCCTTGTCCGGGTCACCAAGAAGCTGGGGTAAAATGGTAGGTGTGATCTGCCAATGAAGACCAAATCTGTCTTTAAGCCAGCCGCAGGCAATCTCCTTGCCGCCACCCTCCAGGAGCTTTCTCCAATAGTAATCGACCTCTTCCTGTGATCCGCAATTGACTGTGAGAGAGATTGCGTCCGTCAGGGGATGACCAGGACCGCCGTTCATCAAAATAATTTCCTGTCCTTCCAGCTGAATGGTTGCTACCAGTAAGAAGCCTTCTGGCCCGGGTGCACCTGGCGGATTCCGCGCGACTCTGATCGTTTTTGAATCCTTGAAAATGGAAAGATAGAAGTTCATCGCTTCCTCCGCATTGTTGTCGAACCAGATGAAAGGACTGATCTTTTGCATAAAAGTATTGTTATGATTTGTAGTTTGGAACTGCAAACATCATTCCCGGATTTTAGCTCCCATTAATGATCGTTTTGCAAATTTACAGTCAAAGATACCCTTTAAGCCGGCGATGGGAATGCCCGTTCCTGAATCGTTTGCGACGAATGTGACGGATTCTACTTCGAAACATTTTATTTCAGATGATTCCTCCACCCGGTGTATATTTCACTAATTGGAAACAAAATTCCGGATGACAGAACCAAGTAGATCGGCATCCGCATGAAACCCAAGGCTGATCGGCAGTATTTAACTAAAATACTGGGAAGTGTCCTTTTTTTTGGTGAACAGTAACCTGTAATTTGCATCTACTAGATGCCGCTCTTAACCGTCTCCCACCTATCAAAAAAATTTAAGACCCATACAGCGGTCGACGACCTGTCATTCAGTGTTGAAGAAGGTGACGTCTATGGATTTCTTGGCCAAAACGGAGCAGGCAAGTCTACTACCATCCGGATGTTGCTAACGCTTGTCAAACCGACCGATGGTCGCATCGAAATCTTTGGCCGCGATCTGAACAGAGATAGAAAACAGATTTTGCAAGAGGTAGGCGCCGTCATTGAAAAACCGGATCTCTATAAATACCTCAGCGCTTTTGAAAATCTTTCGCTTTTTGCCCGAATGAGCGGCATTCGTCCCGTAAGAAGCCAATTATATGAGCAACTGGAAATGGTCGGACTGGCCGGCAGAGAACATGACCGGGTAAAAACTTATTCCCAGGGCATGAAACAACGCCTTGGGATTGCGGTGGCCTTGATTCATAATCCGCGCCTGATCATATTGGATGAACCAACCAATGGACTGGATCCCCAAGGCATTGCCGACATGCGAAACCTAATTTTACACCTCAGTCGCCATCTAAAGAAAACCATTATTGTTTCTTCCCACCTCTTGCATGAAATCGAACAGATATCCACCCGGATGTTAATCATTGACCATGGAAAAAAAATAATCGAAGGTTCTGCTGCAAGCCTCATTGATCCGGCCAAAACGCGGGTGGAAGTAGAAGTAACCGATCCACAAAATGCCCTCGCCAAGCTAACGAATACACCATGGATAAAATACTACCAAAAAACCCATCTAAATCTGTTGGTTTTTGAATTGTCCAGAGAAAAAATCCCGGATTTGAATCGAGATCTGGTTGAACTACGTATTCCTGTTATGGCCATCCAGGCCAAGACTTCCCTGGAAGCCTACTTTTTATCATTAACCAGCAGTAAACAACATGTGGCAGCTTTTGCAGATTGAATTATTGAAGATATTTCGCAAACCCCGGACCTATATCAGCTTCGGGGCCATCGCCGTTATGGTCCTCATCATTCAGATTGCCCTGAAATTTGATGGAAAATCCTATATAGAATTTATAGTAGGCAGTCTCCAGGATTCTTTGGATATCCCCTATGGCCATATCCTCAATGGTTATTTTGTTTGTTTTGTCATTTTAAATCTGCTGCTGATTCATATTCCACTGCTCGTGGCGCTGGTTGCGGGGGATTCTATTGCCGGAGAAGCCAATATGGGCACCCTTCGTTTAATTTCCAGTAAGCCGGTCAGTCGGACGGGCTTGCTATTGGCAAAATTTACGGCTTCGGTGATTTATACGGCACTCCTGCTGATCTGGCTGGCCATTATTTCCCTGGTACTGAGCATTCTGCTGTTTGGGACCAATGATATCCTGATCGCCCGCAACGATGCCTTGGAAATTATTCGAAGCAATGATGTGATGTGGAGATATGGACTGGCCTTTGTTTATGCCACCCTTGCCCTGTCGACCGTGGCAGCCCTCGCCTTTTTGCTGTCGGTATTTGCCGATAATTCAATCGGACCCATCGTTTCAACGATCAGCATCGTGATTGTATGTACGATTTTGTCTGAAATGCAAATTCCCCTTTATGACAGAGAGATCAAACCCTTCCTTTTCACCTCTCATATGCTGGCCTGGAAGGGGTTTTTTTATTGCAAAGTAGATGCGGGTGGCACCGCCGTTTCCGGTTCCATTGAGAATCTTCGTGCCATTGGCAAAAGCAGTCTGATCCTCCTGGCCTATATACTGGGCTTTGTTTCGACCGCCATTTGGGCTTTTAACAAAAAAGACATTTTGAGCTGACCTCTAAAAAAAGGAACGGGGTCTTAGAAATATTGAATAGACTAATGAAACAGATTTTTTTGAAAACGCGCTATTGGATTTTCTTTATTTTTTTGTTTACAACAGCGTTCCTGAAGGCCCAGGATCCCGCTACGCTTATGAAACTCATTCAGGTCAAACTGGAAAAAATCAACGACTACCAAGCCGACGCCAACTTCAAAACGGAGATCTCTTTTTTGAAAGTTCCGGATTCCCGGGTGAAGATTTATTATAAAAAACCCAATAAAATTAAAATTAAAAATGAAACCGGTATTTCGCTGGTTCCCAAAGAAACAATGAGCATCAGTTTATACAGTCTGGTCAACAGTCCTTACCAGGCGCTGGATGCCGGCAAGGACTTGATTGAGGGTACCTCGGTTCGCGTCATCAAATTGTTACCGACGGATGAAAATGGCCCCCTGGTGCTGGCGACCCTGTATATTGATCCCCTTCGGCTGTTGATTTTAAAGGCCAAAACCACCACCCGGGAAAGCGGCACCAATGAAGTGTCTTTGAATTATGGAAAGTTTCTGGAGTGGGGTTTGCCCGATAAGATCGTATTCAGTTTCAATACAGAGGATTTTAAATTGCCCAAAGGAGTCACTTTTGACTACGATGACGGCACGGTAAAAAAGAAGACGGATGAAACGGGCAAATCCCAAAGGGGCAAAATAGAAATTACTTATTTAAATTATTCGGTAAATAGAGGTCTTCCTGACTCCCTATTTAAATAAGGAGCGTTCCACCACAGAATTTGCTCTAATCCCCACCAGCAGGGCCTGGTCTTTCACTGCTTGCCTGTTTAGCCTACTCAGGTAAGCCTGCCGTTTTCAAACAAAATTTGCCCTAATGGGCTTAATTCGCTTTTTTTGCGATTGGCCCGTTAAACAGAAGACACACACATGGTTGACATAGGATTGCGGCACCTTTCTCTAATCAATTTCTCAGACATCGTATTTAAGGAGAGTCAGATCACCCTGAATACCGCCGCCCTTGAAAAGGTTGACGCCAGTTTTCAGTTTTTACAGCATTTTTCAACCGGCAAACTGATCTATGGCATCAATACAGGCTTTGGCCCCATGGCCCAGTATAAGGTCAGCGATGAAAACCGTCTGCAGCTTCAATACAATCTGATCCGCAGCCACAGTACAGGAATGGGTAACCCCATGAGCCCTCTTTTGGGAAAGGCCATACTGGTGGCGCGTTTGAACAGTCTCATGCAAGCCCATTCAGGCATACATACCAACCTGGTCGAACTCCTGGCCGCCTTGATTAATCACAACATTGTTCCCTGTATTTATGAACACGGAGGTGTCGGAGCCAGCGGAGATCTGGTGCAACTGGCCCATGTCGGATTAAATCTGATCGGAGAAGGAAGGGTTTGGTTTGAATCAAGCTGGCAGCCCACAGCAGATGTCTATAGAAAAGTCGGGCTGAAACCCCTGGAAATCCGGATTCGGGAGGGACTTGCCGTAATCAACGGCACTTCGGCCATGACCGGAATTGGAATGGTGAACATTATTTATGCCAAGAAACTATTGGCCTGGTCCGTCATGTTTTCCTCCATGACCAATGAAATTGTCGAGGCCTATGATGATCATTACTCCAAAGAACTCAATATCGTAAAACATCATACGGGCCAGAACTATGTGGCAGCCATGATGAGGGGTATGCTGAAGGACAGCAAAATGATCCACAGCCGGACAGAACACTTGTATAATCCGGCCAATATTGAACACGATGTTTTTGAAGATAAGGTGCAGGAATATTATTCCCTTCGTTGCGTAACCCAGGTCCTGGGACCGGTATACGATACCATCGAAAATGCAGAAAGAATCCTGGTGGAGGAATTAAATTCAGTCAATGACAATCCCGTCATTGATCACGAAAAAAAGAACATCTTCCACGGTGGCAATTTTCATGGGGATTATGTCTCTTTGGAAATGGATAAACTAAAAATAGCCATTACCAAGTTGTCCATGCTGGCCGAAAGACAATTGAATTACCTGCTCAATGATAAGTTGAATCAAATTTTGCCACCCTTTGTAAATCTGGGAGTTCTGGGATTTAATTTTGGCATGCAGGGCATGCAGTTCACGGCCGTCTCCACGGTAGCTGAAAACCAAACCCTTTCTTACCCCATGTACGTGCACAGCATTCCCAACAACAACGATAACCAGGATATTGTGAGCATGGGTTGCAATGCTGCCCTGATGACAAAAAAAGTGGTAGACAATACTTTTGAAGTGCTGACGATCCAGGCCATTACCATTCTTCAGGCGATCGATTATTTAAAATGCCAGGACAAACTTTCCCCGGCAACACGGTCCGTTTATACGGCCATCCGGAAGATATTCCCGAAATTTATCGACGATAGTCCCAGTTATGAAAAACAGGAGAAAGTAAAAAACTGGCTTCGTCTAAATGAACCTTTATGAAGTGCGCACTCGTTACCGGTGGATCCAGGGGAATTGGCCGGGCCATCTGTATTAAACTCGCCGCGCTGGGCTATCATGTCCTCATCAATTTTAAATCCAACCAAACGGAGGCGGAACAAACCTTGAAATTTATCCAGGATAAGAATGGAACGGGCGAACTCCTTGCTTTTGACGTAAGTGACCGCAGGGCGATCACCGAATCGCTGGGCGGATGGATGACCCGTCACCCGGAAAATACCATCGAAGTGTTGGTCAACAATGCCGGCATCAAAGAGGACGTATTGATGATGTGGATGAAGGATGAACAATGGGATTCTGTTATGCGCACCAACCTGGATAGTTTTTTTTATGTCACCCGCCAGGTTCTCACCGAAATGTTGATGAAAAGAAACGGAAGGATCGTCAACATAGTCTCTCTTTCGGGTCTCAAAGGCCTTCCGGGACAGACGAATTATTCCGCAGCCAAAGGCGGGGTGATTGCGGCAACCAAGGCCTTGGCACAAGAAGTAGGCCGTCGTGGGATAACGGTCAATGCCGTAGCGCCCGGATTTATCAAAACCGATATGACCGAAAATATTTCTGAAAAAGAAATGAAAGCCATTATTCCCGTTAACCGCTTCGGTACCCCAGAGGAAGTGGCTCACCTGGTCGCTTTTCTGGTTTCCCCTGAAAGTGGGTATATCACCGGAGAAGTGATCTCCATAAACGGCGGCATGTACAGTTGATCGTTTGGTTTTATTCGATATAAACTTTATGTTGTCGCTCGTAATTCATTAATTATAATGTTAGTATAAAATATATATCTACTTAAATGTTAGCAAATTTTCTTCCAGATTTCCAATCGAACAGCCCCGATACCGATGCATAGATTACACATTAGTTTTCCTATTTTCACATTTGCTGATCCCAAGCTTGCATATTATGACTAGAGTGGTAATTACTGGCCTTGGTATATACTCCTGCATCGGAAAGGATCTTGAACAGGTGAAAGAAAGCCTTCAGATCGGGAGATCAGGTATTGTATATGATCCTGTCCGCAAATTGATGGGCTTTCGGTCAGCCCTGACTGGTTTTGTGGAGAGACCCAATCTGAAGGGCTTGCTGGATCGCCGGGCTCGGATCATGTTACCAGAGCAGGGCGAATTTGCGTACATGGCCACGCTCCAGGCCCTGGCCCAGGCTAAACTGGATGCAGGATATATCCAGAGTAAAGAAGTCGGCATCCTGTACGGGAACGACAGTTCAGCCAAAGCAACCATTGAAGCGGTGGATATCATGCGCCAGAAAAAGGATACCATGCTGGTCGGATCCGGCGCCGTTTTTCAGACCATGAATTCAACGGTCACCATGAACCTGGCCACGATTTTCAAACTCCGGGGTGTCAATTTTACGATCAGTGCGGCCTGCGCCAGTGGATCTCATGCCATCGGGCTGGGCTATCATTTTATTAAAACCGGATTGCAGGATTGTGTTATTACCGGCGGAGCCCAGGAAATCAATGCACTCTCCATGGGAAATTTTGATGCCTTGTCCGCATTCTCCTCTCACGAATCCGATCCTACCCATGCATCCCGGCCCTTTGATAAGGATCGGGATGGACTCATACCCAGCGGAGGAGCTGCCACGATCGTTCTGGAAAGTTTAGAATCGGCTGAAAAAAGGGGTGCCCATATTCTGGGCGAAGTGATCGGTTATGGATTTTCCTCCAATGGAGAACACATATCAAATCCCACGGTGAATGGTCCGGTTCGTTCCCTGCATATGGCTTTGAAAGATGCCCAAATAGATCTCAATGACATAGACTACATCAACGCCCATGCTACTTCAACACAAGCGGGGGATTCCAGTGAAGCCCGGGCGCTCGTGGAAGTGTTTGGAGAGAAAAAAGTGCCCGTCAGTTCTACCAAGTCCATGACGGGACACGAATGCTGGATGGCCGGGGCCAGTGAAATCATTTATTCCATGATCATGATGGAACATGGATTTATCGCACCCAATATCAATTTCGTCAACCCGGACGAAGATTCTGCCAAGCTGGACATCGTAAAAACGACCAGGGGAAAAAATATAGATGTATTTTTGTCGAATTCATTCGGTTTCGGCGGAACAAATTCCTCCCTGATTATAAGAAAATGGAAGCCGTAGCTGCAAAACTAACCCTACGATGAAAAAAGATCAACCCACTATCGACCAAATAAACGGGTTTCTTTCACAAGAATTTGAAGTGGATATCACCAGGATGGAGCCTCAGGCAAACTTACGAGAGATATTGGAACTCGACAGCCTTGACTATATTGACCTGGTAGTTGTCATCGAAAATAATTTCTCCTTCAAAGTGAAGCCGGAAGATTTTATCCGGATCATCAGTTTTCAGGATTTTTATAATTATATCTTTTCCCAAATACAAACCAAAGAGACCAGCGATGTCTTCCTGGAAGGGTAAATCCAGGGGCAACCGAGCCGGCTTTCGGATATTCTACTGGATACTCAGGCACGGCGGGATTCGGCCTGCTTACGGGGTCCTGAGCGTGGTCGCTTTTTATTTTTTTTTATTCTCCGGAAAAGCCTTTCGATTTCAATTTATTTTTTTTCGTAAACGTTTAAATTATTCCTTTGGGAAATCGGTCTTATCTATTTACAAGAATTATTATTGGTTTGGACAGTCCATCCTAGACAAAATGGTTCTTATGTCGGGGTTGGATCATCCGTTTCGTTTTGAATTTGAAGGAGAAGCGTATTTAAAGGCCATGGTTGAGCAAAACAAGGGAGGTTTGTTGTTAAGCGCCCATATCGGAAGCTGGGAAATCGCAGGACACCTGCTCAGCCGCCTGGGAACTGACATGCATATCGTTATGTATGACGGAGAGCATCAGCAAATAAAAGATTATCTGGAAAGTATCAGCGAAAAATATTCTGCCCGCATTATCCTCATCCGCGATGACCTTTCCCATATCTATGCCATTCAGGAGGCGCTTCATAACAACGCCTTTGTATGCATGCACGCCGATCGCTTTCTAGAGGGAAATAAAACCATGGTGACAAACCTTTTGAACAAACCAGCCCGTTTTCCGGCAGGACCTTTCCTGCTGGCGCGTACATTCCAATCACCCGTATCTTTTGTTTTTGCTATGAAAGACCGGGCCCTGGACTATCATTTCTATGCCACTGAGGCAAAAATCTATCAAGGTCCCAAAGAAACCGCTGTACGGGAAGTATTGCAGGATTATTGCGAAGCCATGGAAGGAACCATCCGGAAATATCCCTTGCAATGGTACAACTACTATGATTTTTGGGGCGTCGAGACGCTTTAAAAGGAAAGCATTCGGGCTAAGATCTTATCTTTATCCCATGTCCTTTCCCGTTCAAAATGCCGCTGAATTTGTCCCTCAGAAAGATCCGTTTGTTCTAGTGGAAAAACTACTCTATGCCGATGAAAACACTTCGCGTTGCAGTTTTTCAATTCCGGAAAATCATTTCTTTGTAAAGGATGGTTATTATACTACCTCCGGCATGGTCGAATCGATGGCTCAGACCGCAGCCGCAGGAACCGGTTATCTGTATAAAAAAGCTCAAAAGCCCGTACCCATCGGATATATCGGCGCCGTACAAAAGCTGGAAGTAGTGGACTGGCCCCCGGCCCGTTCAGAAATCACGATGGAAATTAAATTGCTTACCAATATATTGCAGGTTTCCCTGGTGTCGGCGACGGTAAAATCTTCCGACCATATCCTGGCATCCTGTGAAATGAAAATTTTTATCAGCAATAAATTTTAAAATCCATCATTTCTATGTGGAAGCGCACCGCCGTCTTGCTCGTATTTCCGGCCTTGGTTCACAGCCAGTCTCTGACTGCCTTTAATTTTTTTCAAAGCGACACCGTATCCACATTGTACCTGGGTATTGACTTTACCAAAGCAAGACTCATCAATGACCCAACTTCAAAACCAGACATTATCCAGCAAAGGCAATTCAATGGAATCAATGACCTGATGCTGAAGGAGCCCAAAAAATATGATTTTAAGGAAGCCTTGCGGCGCACAAACTGGAAAGTGGACATTTCAGAAGTGGAAAAAAGGAATCTACTGGTCGACGCCCGGCAACTCCAGTCCACCAATGATTCAGATTTACACTGGATGAGAAAACCAGATTTGGATTCGCTGGTAAGGGATTTTAATTTCACCGGGCATACCGGTTATGGTATCCTGCTCATTGTGGAAGGCATGAGTAAATCACAAAAAATCATAACCGTTTGGTATACCCTGATCGACATGGAAAATAAAAAGGTGCTTTTCTCCAGCCTTCTTTCTGGGGGGATCATCGGTGGCTTCGGATTTCGCAATTACTGGGCCTCAGCGATCAAAAGCACCATCATGTATGTGAACAATACCAGTTATGCGCAGTGGCAAAAAAAACTGGGTGTCAAATAATTTCCAGCATGACTAAAGTAAATAATTTGACAACGGAGGTGGAGGTATTGGTTCGGTTTAATGAAGCCGATCCGCTCGGCATCGTCTGGCACGGACACTATATCCGGTATTTTGAAGATGGCAGGGAAGATTTTGGGAAACGATTTGGAATCGGATACCTGGATTTTTTCAACCGGGGATTTGTAATACCGGTTGTCAGCGTGGATTGTTCTTTTAAAAAATCGCTCCGGTACGGGGATACGGTCATCGTAGAAACAAGTTTTATTCCCTGTGACGCAGCCAAAATTCAGTTTAGTTACCGCCTGTTCAACAAACAAACCCAGGATTTGGTGGCGACCGGCCATTCCGTTCAGGTTTTTTTGGACAAAGAACATTCCATTCTGCAATTACTCAATCCGCCTTTTTTTGAGGATTGGAAAAGAAAAAATATCGAATACTAAACCGCAATCATGAGAAATGTTTATGGGGTGGCGGACAATATTTTTTCTCCCCTTGGGCTAAACACCCGGTCGAATATGGAGGCCTTGATCAAAGGCCATTCCGGTATTCACCAGCACTCTGCCGGTATTTCCCCGGAACCATTCTACGCCGCGCTGCTGCCACCAAAGGAAAAACAGCCTTCTGGTTCCTTAAGTGCTTTTGAGCAAATCGTTTACCGTTCAGCCAAGGACGCGATGACCCTGGCATCCCTGGATCCTGTCAATAAGAAGACCGGATTTATTCTATCTACGACCAAGGGAAATATCAGTCAGATAGAAAACCTAAGCGAAAAATATACGGAAGACCGGTTATCCCTCAACAGCAGCGCCACCATCATTGCCGAAAGCCTGGGAATCCGAACAGAGGCGCTGGTGGTTTCCCACGCCTGCATTTCCGGTCTGCTGGCCATCATCACCGGGATGCGTTTGATCCAGGCCGGTAGCTACGACCACTTGGTCATAGCCGGTGGAGATCTGATCACTTCCTTTATTTATTCAGGGTTCCGGTCCTTCCAGGCCATCAGCTCCAGTCCCTGCAGGCCCTTTGATGCGTCACGCGATGGCATCAGTCTGGGGGAAGCCGCGGCTACCATCATTCTGTCAGCAGAAAAAAAAGATGGCGCTGTCCGCATAAGTGGAGGATCTGTTTCCAATGATGCCAACCATATTTCCGGGCCTTCCAGAACCGGTGAAGAATTATGGCTTGCCATTCGACGCGCAATGGAACAGGCGGGGAAAAATGCCACTCAAATAGATTTTATTTCCGCCCATGGCACAGCGACGCGATACAACGATGAGATGGAAGCCAAGGCTTTTCACCTGGCAAACCTCCACATGGTACCCACCAACAGTTTAAAGGGATATTATGGACATACGCTGGGTGCCGCAGGAATCCTGGAATCCGTTGTCACCATCCAATCGATGAAGGAAAATATTGTTTTGCCAACCCTGGGGTATTCCACTCCTGGAACGGAAATGCCCATTCATATTGTAAAAGAGTTAAAAAGGGAAACACTGAATACCTGTTTGAAAACTGCCTCCGGATTTGGAGGATGCAACGCGTCGATTGTCATGGAGAAGACTTAAGACCTGCAAAACTTAACTTCTTGCAAGCAAGGGAGACTGGATTCCTACACCCTGCACCTGATTTGAATAGTGTATTTTTAAAAGAGGAGATAAAAATGAAGTTTTTTAAAAAAGATGATAAATCGGCCCTGGAAGCAAAGGGATTGGCTCAATGGATTGCATTTGGTCCGGTTGTCTTTCAAGTCGCCCGGGTACTTCGGCAATCTGGGATTCTGCGCGTACTGGTGGAAAAAGGAAGTGCGGGCTCTACACAGGAGGAAATTGTGAAGCTGGTTGGACTTCCTGAATACGGGATACGGGTCTTGCTGGAATCTGCACTGGGTATTGGTCTGGTCGTATCAGAGGAGGAGAAATACCGCAT
>JABDAN010000011.1 GCA_013289175.1 Bacteroidota bacterium | reverse complement strand
ACAGGTCTGATCAGTTTTACTTATTCAACAAAAGACACCGGAAACGGGTTAAAGAGAGTGGATGTCCTGCTGACACCGGGAGATAACGCGACCAAGCTCAATTCCATTTACATGGAGTCCATTGCGGTCAATGCGGACAGCACCCTGATTGAAAAAATGAACTGGAAAGCAGGTAAAAATTTTAAAATTATCCGGATTCACCAGCCCAAAAAAGGCAACGAAACCACCGATCAGTTATTGGTAGACTGGGACAACCGTGATTAAGGCATGGAGCAGGAAGCATTTCAACAAATCGCAGAGACCATTCCAACGGAACCGGGGATATATAAATACTTCGATTCCAAAAAAGAATTATTGTATGTAGGCAAGGCAAAAAATCTGCGCAAGCGGGTAAGCTCTTATTTTAACAAGACGCTCCAGAACTTCAAAACCTATGAACTCGTTAGACGAATTCACTTTATGGAATTCACCCTGGTCAATTCAGAACAGGACGCTTTTTTACTGGAGAATTCCCTGATCAAACAATTCCAGCCACGGTTTAATATCAATTTGAAGGATGACAAAAGTTACCCATTCATTGTCATCAAAAAAGAGCATTTCCCCCGCGTATTCTTAACCAGAAGAAAAATAAGTGATGGTTCCGAATATCTCGGACCCTTTACTTCGGTGGCAAAGGTTCGCGAGCTGATCGATTTCATCAAGGCCAATGTACAACTGAGAACCTGCAAACTGAATCTAAGTCCTTCCAACATCGCTAAGAAAAAGTTCAAAGTATGCCTTGAATACCACCTGGGTAATTGCAAGGGTCCATGCGAAGGTCTGGAGTCGGAGGAAGAATACACCGAGGATCTTAGAAGACTCAAAAACATTTTAAAAGGAAACCTCGGTCCTGTTATGAATGGATTCCGGCAGGAAATGAAAGAAGCAGCGGCTAATATGGCATTTGAAAAAGCGGAAATCATCCGGAAAAAAATTGAGCATTTAGAAAATTATCAGTCCCGTTCGGTAATCGTCAACAAACACATCGTACAGGCCGATGTATTTTCCATTTTTCGGGATGAAAATGTGGTATTTGTTAACTACCTGATGGTTGAAAACGGAACCATCGTTCAAACACTTACTACCGAAGCCAAGCCCCAGCTTGAGGAAACAGATGCGGAAATTCTATCATTTTCCATAGCCCAGTTGCGCGACCGATTCAACAGTACAGCCCCAGAAATCATCTGTCCCTTTCCCATTGAATTTCCTCAGGAAGGAGTCCTGGTCACGGTTCCGAAGGGTGGGGATAAAAAGAAACTTCTCGAACTTTCAGAAAAAAATGTGAACTACTACCGTGAAGAGGCCGAAAGAAAAAAAATGCTTCACCTGGGAAAGAAAAGTCCGGAGGAAAGATTGGAAGTTTTAAATCAGCTTCAACAGGACCTTCAATTGTCGGCCCTGCCGACGCATATAGAATGTTTTGACAACTCCAATTTTCAAGGAAGTTATCCTGTCTCGGCCATGGTATGTTTCCGAGACGGGGTGGAAAGTAAAAAAGACTATCGCCATTTCAATGTAAAAACAGTGGAGGGCATCAATGACTTCGCCACCATGAAGGAGGTAGTTTATCGTCGTTACAAGCGGCTGGTGGAAGAGGGTTTGGAACTACCGCAGCTGGTGATCATTGATGGCGGAAAGGGACAGCTGAGTGCTGCCCTGGAAAGTATTTCAGACCTGGGGCTGAGAGGAAAACTGACCCTCATCGGTCTTGCAAAAAATGAAGAGGAAATATTTTTCGCCGGCGATCAGCAATCCCTGAAACTACCTTATGATAGCGTAAGTCTGAAGCTGATCCGTAAGATTCGCGATGAAGTACACCGCTTTGGCATCAGCTTTCATAGAAATAAGAGAAGCCGTGGCACTTTTAAGAACGAACTGGAAAATATAAAAGGGATCGGGAAACATTCGGCCGATCAACTATTAAAAACATTTCATTCAGTAAAAAAAATCCGCTTGGCGACGGAGGAAGAACTGGGTGCATTGATCGGAGCGGCTAAAACAAAACTCATCCTCGATTATTTTCAACAGCAATCAGATGAAATGCAGGCGGGACAAGGTTTTTAGATGGTTGATATGAATCAAAAAAAAAGGGGCCAGAATGGAAATTCAGCCCCGTTTTTAAAATCCAATATCCTATGAAAAACCATTGTAAAAATAATAAAACAATTCTATTAAACAAGATACCCTTTGGGTATTTTGGAAATATTTTATCAACAGTTTAAGTTTCAAAAAGTTATGGTATAGTAAAACTACTATTCCAAATCTGGGAAAACAAGCTATGGATAACTGGTACTGTCAAACGACCGGCTTGGGGGAGAAAAGATCCTCAATAAAAAAAGTCACCCTGTTTTGCAGGGTGACTTTTCAATTATTTAACGTTTGATTCTCTTTCTATGCGCTTAAGCAGGTAAAATTAATAAGACCAGAGATCCTGCTCGTAGTTGAAGATTTTTTCCTTGATATCGTCGCCTTCCAGCAAATCCAGGATCGGATCTTTGATATAGGCGCTGATATAATTATCACCGGGGTTGTCAATCGTTGATTTCACGATTCTGCTTGAAAACATCCGGCTTTCAAACAACTCTTCCCAGCTCATACGTGCACCGTAGTTTTTCCCATTGTATGCTTCGTATTTGGCGAGGAAGGGCCTCAGATCCGGGTAGTAAACCCAGAAAATCGGTGTTACAGCACGGAAAGATCCGTCGGCATTGTAAATCGTCTTCTCAGGCGCGATGCCGAGGATACGAACATACATCCTGGAGGATTCTTTGTCAAAGACCCACTCTTCCTTGATCTCATATCTTTCTACCTGATCAGGATTGAATTCTTCCTGGATGACCGTGTCTTTGGTAAGACCTTTGGATCCATCGGGGTCATTGGTCATATCGGGTATCTGGATCGTCTTGGGTTTACCGACCATGTTTTCCGCAATTTCGCGGAACGTCATCGGTGTAGTGAAACGATCGTCGATGGTGGCATTGAATGCCGTCACGTCTCCTGCATGAATAAGGTTCAAAAGAATGCTGATGAAACGCTGGTTACCATTATCTTCAGATGCTTTGTATACAAAGGGAAGGTTCATTTTTTCATGAACATCCAGTTCACGCCAAACGCGCTGGCGGTAAACGGCATCGTCTTCCCGGATATGCTCATAAGCTAGTGGGGTACGATCCTTTACCAGGTTCAGTTCAATGGATGCGTCATTGCGCAGGGATTTACGGGGGGTATCCAGTTTGATATCCGCAATAAACTCCTGCACGGGTTTTGCCGTCGAATCCGGTTTCGGAACCACTGCAGTCGTAGCTGCACTGTTCTTACTGGTATTTTTGGAGGTAGAAGGCCTCTTCTTTTTCTTCCTGGGAGTTGGCGCCTGCGCCTGCACAGTCCCCACTGCCAACGCAATGATGGTTGCAAGGAGGGACAATCTGATGAAACGGGTCTTCATAAACTATTTTTTATCTGAGGTCTAAAACAGATCCGCCACTATAACGTGGCGGATTGTCGCAATATTTTATTTCAGGCTAAATACCATGGGCGTAATTTCACGTTGCTTGCCGTCTGGCCCGATCACCCGGATCTGGTCGAAAAAGATCTGTGTTCCAGGGGTAGATTTGCCAACGATGGCGGCTGCATTGCCCGACCATCTGTTTCCTTCGTTGCTGGCTTCCGTGTAACCGGAGATACCACCGCCTATCGCACCAATTTTATAGCTAACCACTTTGAAGGGCGCTTCAAAATCAGAATCTTCAAGACGAGCGATCAAACCACCGATTGCTTTAAATTCGGCAGAAGATATGGCACCGCCTTTTTTAGCTCCGATAAAACCAGCCGGTAAAGGCAGATTCTTGATACGGATTGGGAATTCAAAATTCTTTCCATTGGCATTGACGATGATCTTAGACATACCCGGTGTTGTGGCGCGGGCTTCATAATGATCACCGGTCGTTTTAGTCAGTGTAGCGCCTGGGCTAGCAAAACTCACGTGTACTTTTTCAGCACCTACGCTACCACCAGAGATGGTCATCGGATTGGCTACACCTACGTAAACCACGTTCATTTTTTCCAGGAAGATAGAAGCACCTGAAGGCATTCCCACAGTATACTTGATCGTCTTAGGAATGGTAGCCAAGGTTCCGTCCGGTTTTGTATAGGCGATGTTTACCGTGAGCGTATGTTCACCGGCACCTTCTACTTTGGTTTTAAAGTCAGCCACACCGTCATTGTTTAATGTCTGGTGTGCGCCGTTGATGGTGATATCAGGTTTTGCAGCGGCACTGAAGGCACCGATACCAGCCTGTACTTCCAGTTCATCACCGGGCATCAGGTAAGTGGCGTTGGTTCCAGCGAAAGCTTCAAACTGATTGTAAACGACTTTTACAGATCCGATTTGTTTGTAACAATAGTCGACCATCTGCGCTTCAGAATTCTTTACATCGTTCTGAAATTTGCTCAGGATCGTGATCGCTGCAATGGTCGGTGTCATATGAAAGTAGTTGGTTACCCAATCTTTCATCTTATCGCCTGATTCAGCTGCACCTGTTTGAGATTTTGGCGTGGAAAGGTCAAGCGGCAATTGTTTTTCAAAATCGGCCTTTGCCTTGGTTACTTCATCAAAGAGAACCTTATTGTCTTTAAATTCATTTGGATTCAATACAGCCAACATTTGTTGTTTGTAATCAGCCAGGGAATCATAAAGGATTTTTCCTTTGCCATCTTTGTCAAACACGCGGGTTGCGGCATCCAGGTTGGCATCGTTGTATTTGATCAGTTTGCCATCTTTGTCAAAATCAGGTTGTGATTCCTGGACAAGCAGGTTCTTCATACCGTCGATGGTAGAATACATGGACGAAGAAATCTTCTGGATCTGTTTTGCTTTGGGCGCCCAGATCTCCGCATTGGCTTTTGTCTGTGCATCGTTCAATGCTTTGTCAAAAGCGGCGTAGGTGAGATTATTTTTGTCGGTTACCACCTTGTTGGAGGTGCCGATGCTGTTATTTACTGTTTTGAAGGCGTTAAGAATCTCAGCAGATACATTCAGTGCCAGCAAAGCTGTAAGCACCAAATACATCATATTGATCATCTTCTGCCTGGGCTCTTTAGGTAAGGACATGAGCTGGAGAATTTAATGTGTTAACAAAGGTTTTTCAGGTATAGTCCCTTTAATTTTCAAATATTGGATTACTGTCTTCCTTGCATTGCGCTCAGCATGTTACCATATACATGGTTCAGGCTTCCAAGGTTCTTTGCAAGTAAAGCAACCTGTTCCTGTGTTTTCTTGGCGTCGTCGATGCTACCCTTCATGGCTTCAGAAGCCTGAGCCAGGTTGCTGTAGAAACCGTTCATCGCCTTGAGGTGATTGTTGCTGTCCTGCAGTTCCAGTTCATACAAAGCATTCAGAGAACCCAGGTTTTTGGTCAATACCTGTACCTGGCCGTGGAACTGTTTAGTGGATTCAGCCGCATTGTTAAAATGAGATATCGTAGTCGTCGCACCCTGGTAAGCATTTTTCATGCTGTCCAGTGCAATAGACGCTTCTTTTGTTTTGTTGGTATAATCTGTGGTTGCAGCCAGCGCACCAGATACATCACTGATCTTATCTACGGTTGTACCGAATTTCTTAAAACCATCGCTCAGCTTGGCCAGATTGGTAGGAGTGATGTCAGCTTCCTGCATCATTTTATCCATCTGTTGCAGAGAAGGATTGCCTGAACCTGCACCAGCCAGTTTTGGAAGCGCTTCTGCCAGGGCATGCATTTCTCCACCGGGAGGAGGTAAGAATGCATAAACGATAAATATCAATGCTTCTGTAAGAAGTCCAGCTGTAAGGAAGAAGTCAGCCAACCGTTGGTGGGTGATTTTCTGCCAGGCACCAAAGATTACTACGGCTGCACCGATGCAGACGATGATGTTTACAAGCTTTTCGGTAGATTTTGAAACTCCGGCTGACATAGTTTTAAGTTTTTAGATTTTTAATAGGTTTTGTAAGGGTCTCGGAATTGAATTCCGGATAAAGAATCAAACGTTGTTTGTTTTAAAAAATTTTATTTCTATTGATAAATATCAATTATCTCTTAGCCAGGGATGCCGGCAGATCGATCACACAACGGAAGCCGATGTATGATTTGGCGGTATCCTGGTATTCGTACGTACGGGTACTGGTCTGCAGGAAGTATCCCACATCTTTCCAGCTACCACCCCGGATTACTTTACGTTTCATACGCGGAGGATCAGAATCCTTTGCATTGTAACGGATATCGGGGTTCATATCATGCTGGAAGTTGTATGCACCTTCGTAGTAAACAGAGGATGTCCATTCGGCCACGTTACCTGCCATGCAATACAGACCGAAATCGTTGGGCCAGTAAGCATCGGCGCGGGCGGTATAAAAGGCACCATCTTCTGGATAGTTACCACGTCCCGGTTTAAAGTTGGCCAGCAGACAGCCCTTTTTGTTTCTCAGGTAATAGTTACCCCAAGGAAACATAGACTGTGAACGTCCGCCGCGGGCTGCATATTCCCATTCTGCCTCTGTGGGCAAACGGAAAGGGCTTTCGTTGGCTTCCTGTTTTTTATCCAGGAAAGAATTCAAATAGATGGTTCTCCATTCGCAGAACGCAGTTGCCTGGTTCCAGTTTACCCCAACCACCGGATAGTTTCCGAAAGCCGGGTGAGAGAAATATCTTTTGGTCATCGGCTCATTATAAGAATAAGAGAAGTCACGGACCCATACCAGGGTATCTGGATAGATCTTGATGTCTTTCTTCACGATGAACTGGGAACGTACTTTGCCTTCATTGGCTTTCTTAGCCGCCTCTTTCAGGTCAAATGTTTCGGAGTGATAGACTAGTTTGGAAGGGTCGATTTCCTTTTTCCCGAAAATCCGGTTTTCCGGAGTCAGGATCAGCTGGTCAATTTTTTCAGTAGTGGCCTTGTCATTCCATTTAATGGTCTGGGTTTTTTTCCAGTCAATCTGGAATTTGCCGTCTACTTCCTTGCCGTATTGCATCAGAGTAGCCGCGGTAGAGTCGCGAACCCACAGTACAAACTGGCGGTATTCATTGTTGGTAATTTCAGTCGCGTCCATCCAGAATCCGTTGATGGAAACCTGTTTGTTACGGGCTGTATACGCGTAGTTGATGTCTTCATCACTGGGACCCATGTGGAAGGTTCCAGGCGGAATGTAAACCATTCCTGGAGGCTTGCTGAGGTTATACTTGCTGGCGGGGGCAACACCATGTAATTGTCCGTCATCCGGAAGTCCTTTACCGGACTTACCCAGTTTACTACAACTCGTTACGGCCAACGCCGCACCAAGTGTCAACAGAATGGACAGGTTTTTCATTTTCATAATTATTAAAGGGTATTGGACAAAAATAATCTTTTGAGAATATCTCCTAAGAATATCTTCCATCGCAAGTATAAAATTTATTTTTTAGAAGTCAAAATTTTGCCAATAGTTTAAATAACGGTGGAAAGGTCAGTCTTATTGTAATTTCAGGGGATTCCTGCTGATATTTTAAGAGTTTTTTATGAGGCCCAAAAGCTCAGCTACCTCTTTTACAGGGGGTTGACAGGCATATTCCCGGCAAAGAAAAAACTGGGCAGGCCCTTTGACGGGCTTATTTCTCAAAATTGGAAGCATTGGGTGGGTAACGGAAGAAATCTGAAAAACCCGATTTGGGACAGTTTTCCCAAGAAATTCCCGGTGTTTTGATGCCGAAAAATCCCCGGAAAGAACGATTTCATACAGTGGATACGTGTACGCATTTAGCAGAGTTGCCCAAAGTCCAAAAGATCCTGGATAGCGCCGGATAAGGTCCTGTATGGAACGGGTACTGAGAAAAGCCCGCTCTTTCCAGCCTGCCTCGTCAAATACGGTTCCCAGATACAATAAATTGAGACCCATCACGGAATTTCCGGAGGGCGTAGCCCCATCATAGAGGTCGATCTTGCGGACGATGACATCCTCCTGAAGGTCGCTGGTATAATAAAAAAGCCCTGTTTCCGGTTGGCTGAAATGAGCGATTACCCAGTCTGACAGCGCCTTTGCGCGGAGGAGGTAGGAAGCTTCTCCGGTAACCTCCTGCAGTTGGATATAGGCTTCGATCAGATAGGCATAGTCATCCAAAAAAGCCGGGATGGCGGCCCTCCCCCCGGTTCCTGGAATCTCTTTGAAACTATGATGGAAATGAAACAGGCCCTCCCCCTTCATTTTCTCTTCCAGAAAAGCCATGGTCTGGACGGCCTGCTCCCGGTAAACATCGGTCCCCAGAGCGGCGAAGGCCTTACAACAGGCCGATATCATCAGCGCATTCCATCCCAAGAGTATTTTGTCGTCCAAATGGGGACGAACCCGGAGGTTGCGCCGGCTGAGTAATTTGGCCTTGTCTGCCTGAAGCTGCCGTATTTCGGCTTCCGGGCCCTGGGCCAGTAGTTCTTTTCCTTTTGGGGTTAACTGAAGGATGTTTTTCCCTTCCCAGTTTCCCCGCTGCGAAACATCATAATATGCACAAAACCGGGGAGATCCATCTCCCAGAACCTCATCTATTTCATTTTTTTGCCATATGTAAAATTTCCCTTCCTCTCCTTCGCTGTCGGCATCCAGGGCAGAATAAAATCCGCCGCCGGGGGATAAAAGCTCCCGCTCGATAAAACCAATGGTCTCCTGGATCGCCCTGCGGTAAGAAGGAAGGCTTGTGATGGAGTAAGCTTCGCTTAAGGCAATGATCAGCAGGGCGTTATCATATAACATCTTTTCAAAATGGGGTGCCAGCCACTGTCGATCGGTGGAATACCGGGCAAAACCACCGCCCAGCTGGTCATAGATTCCGCCCTCGATCATTTTATCGAGCGAAAGAATGGCCTGGTCCAGGGCGGTAGCGTCTCCCGTATAATGATGGTGTTGAAGCAGGAAACGGATCGAGAAGGTCTGCGGGAACTTTGGAGCCGCTCCAAAACCTCCTTCCTCGCGGTCCGCTGTTTTCATCAGTTGTTCAAAAATGAAAGACAGGTCTTCTTTTTTCAACGACTCCTGGGCGGAAGTGGGAATGGGTCCGAAAGAAGATCCGGCAATATGATCCGTGAGGTGATTGGCCTGTTCTTCTATTTCTTTTCTTTTTTCTACAAAGGCTTCTGAAATATTTTGGAGCACCGTTTTCCAGGAAGGCCGGTTGTGCAGATTCACTGGAGGAAAATAAGTGCCCCCGTAAAAAGGTTTTGCTTCCGGCGTCAGAAAAACATTCAGCGGCCATCCGCCATTTCCGGCAATTGCCTGAACTGCATCCATATAAATTTGATCGAGGTCGGGTCTTTCTTCGCGGTCGATTTTGATATTGATGAAGTGGCGGTTCATGAATTCCGCCGTCTCCGGATCTTCAAAACTCTCCCTTTCCATGACATGGCACCAGTGGCAGGCCGAATAGCCGATGCTCACCAAGATGGGCAGGTCTTTTTCCCGCGCTTTCTGAATCGCTTCGTCTCCCCAGGGATACCAGTCCACCGGGTTGTGCGCGTGTTGCAAAAGATATGGACTGGTTTCTTTGGCTAGTCGGTTCATGGAAATAATAAAAGTAAAAACCTTCCGGGAAGAATGGGTGAATGAATGTGGTTAAACCTCGTGGCAGATCGGTAGGAAAATTCGAAATTTTATTGGATTTAGTAAGGCGACGATTTTCTTAAAAAAAGCGGTTAGGGATCCCCGGGAGTGCCTGTTGAATAAAAATGAAAAATCCAGCCGAACCACCATATAATATCCCGGGCATGACCCAATTACAACGGGCTTTCATCATCAAACTTCGGGGCGATCTGCATCTCCATCCAAGAATCGACTGACCTTCCCAGTTGCACCCTATTTCAAGCATATTCCCTACAAAAAAATATCCGGATTCACGGGAGCTTCCTTTCATAGTGGCAAGAAAAAGCCCGGGAAATCCCAGGCTTTTATAACAGATATATTGATGAATGGTTCTGATCTGAAGGGATCCTTCCAAAGGCTAAGGTCTTTTTTTAGCAGACAGATACTTTTCCAGCGCCGAAACCATACTGGGTGCCATGGGTTCAGGTGCTTTGATTTCCAATACCAGGCCGGCTTCTTCTGCAGCCCGGCTCGTATTGGTCCCAAATGCGCCGATCAGGGTACCATTTTGTTTGAAATGGGGAAAGTTGTCAAAGAGGCTTTTCACCCCGCTGGGTGTAAAAAAGCAGATGATGTCAAAAGCATTCGGACTGAACAGTTCCCGGATATCATTGCTGATCGACCGGTACATAAACGGGGTGGCATATTCACAATGATTGCTCTTGAGCCAGTTCACGATTTCATTGTCCTGCTGGTTTTCGGAAGTCGGGTACAGGAACTTCTCGTTTTCCTTGTGTTTGTTGATCACATCCAGCATGCTCTTATTGGTGCCATCTGCACCATAGAACACTTTGCGTTTGCGATAAAGAATAAATTTTTGCAGATACAGCGCCACGGCTTCCGTAATACAGAAATACTTCGTGTCCTGGGAAATGCTGATTTTCATCTCCTCGGCCGTCCGGAAAAAATGATCGATCGCATGGCGGCTGGTGAAAATGACCGCCGAATAGGTACCAATTTCAACCTTCTGCCGTCGGAAATCCTTCGACGGAATGCCCTCCAGCCTGATAAAAGGCAAAAAAGCCATTTCCACATCGTGGCGTTTCGCAAGTTCAAAATAAGGTGACTTGTCAGATTCCGGCCGGGGTTGGGTGATTAAAATTCTTCTTAAAGCAATCTCAGACATCACGGCAATATCCTTTTTATCCCTGTTTTTAATCAATGTATAATATATTAGAAAAATGCGTTCGCAAAATTAATAAGCTTTTTCCAAATAAGCGACTAACACTTTGTAAATCAACAGCAGAGGAGCTATTTCCAATGCGCAAAGGTATAGAATAAAGTGTAAACCACTGATTTTTATTTCTTTGCGCAGCGTGGCATAAGAAGCGACAAACCGGTAAATGTAAAAAATGCCGATCATAATTAAGGAAAGGGTGACGGAAATCTCGGTGATGACCGCCCCGGCAAAGGAGATCAGAACCAAAAAAGGCAGCAGGAAAATGCCGATGATTTTATTGGTCATAAAAACCACAAACAGGTAGGTGTCCACCGCCCGGTTGATGTTGAAAATCCAGCCCGTTATCCGTAGGATCATGTATTTCAAAAGGTATAGAACTACCAGAATGCCAATACCATAGAGGAAATGAAGCCAGAAACGATCGGGATTGCCAATCTGGTAAAATCTTGCTAAAAAAGCCCCGTATAACCCTCCGGCGATCACGAAAAGCAGGTTGAGCAACAGGGAAGGAAAAGGGGATTGCAATACCTGCTCCCTCAGCTGTTGCTGGCGCATGGAAGCTTTGAAAAAGATCGTCATCAGATTGGCCAGGTATTTCCCAAAAAAAAGCTTGACGATGGCAAAATAAAAGAGCAAAATCACGAGCAGGTAAAACATCCAGTCATAGGAAACCGGCTCGAAGCGTTCGGCCCGGACATGAACTGGTTTGCCCGAAAAATTAAAAAACGCCTGCGCATCCAGCAGTTCCATCCATCCCAGAGGCAAATGATTGAAATCGGTTGGTTTCACCTCCGAAAACCGCAAGCTATCCGTGCGATAAACCAGGGGGGAATCCACCGAGATTTTGGCCGTTTTGCGGACAAGCGGTTTTTTCGGTAGCGAATCTACCGCCACAGATCTCGTGGCCGTGCTATCCCCCAGCCGACTGGAATCCGGGGTCGATTGTGCCCGCACCCCGACAAGCAGCAGGCAAAAAAACAAAAACAGAACGGATCGTTTAGACAAGGGATCGATGGTTGAAAAATGACGGTTGACTGCCTAATAAAAACATGCAAAGTTGTGATTGAACGCGGATCTTTTAAAAAAAGTTTACATAGCCCAGGTGAATCTTGGCCTGATTGAATAAAAAGGGATCGCTGTTTTGTTTTCCCACGGCGTAAGACATATTAAATATCCCAGCTTTGGTTTCAAAAGCCAGCCCCACCCCGATACCCAGGTAGAGGTTGTTGATCGCATATCCGGGCACATCATTTTTTGCCCATCCCCCGTCGACGAAACTAAACAGATAGGAATTCATCCCAATCAGATAGCGATATTCCACACTGCTCACGAAATATTCTGAAGCCAGGATGCTTTCCTCATTAAATCCCCGCAGCAATCGATAACCGCCGATCTGGAACAATTCGTTCCAGAAAATTTTGGGACTTTGATACCAGGCCGTATTCATGGCCAACCGAATGGTGGATGCCCGGCTCATGGCAAAATAGTGGGCACCCGAGAGATTCAACCGGAACTGGTAGGCTGACAGCTGGACCGTATCGTATAAAGTGCTATAGTCAAAGGATGGATCGTTTTCGTCTTTGAGCCGGATGATCTGACTGTTTTTTTTGAGTCTCTTGGTTCCGACAGAGCCAATGAAAAAAAGTTCATTGCCCCGGATCGCGTTAAAACGATAATTGGTGTTGTTGAATTCATAACTGACCCCCAGGTTCACTGAACTGACGTCTGCAATCTCGGGCAATTGACGGGTGGCGATGATCTGGGCCGTGTCAATGGTCAGCACTGTACAGCCCCTTGTTTCTATGAATACCGAAGCCTTTTTATTGGTCGAGGCGCTGAACTGCACTCCGAGCAAGGCATCGGTATTGATATAGGATGAATCTTTTTTGTATAAGGAGAAATCCAGGCTGACCCCGTAGGGTGAATGAAAAATATAGGGCTGCTGGTAGTTGATATTCAAACGGGGCGATTGAGGCTGCAATTGTTGCCAGTCCAGACCCAGGCTTTCCCCGTTGCCAAAAGGATTTCGAAGGACAACCGTGGCCGAACCGGTTACCAGCAGCTTGCCACTCTGCAGCTGATCGTTGTTGGGCAACAGGCCCACCAGCACATCGATCTGACTGCTGCGTTTGGGTTTAAGATACAAATTCAGTATGGATCCCGTACCAAGCATGTTGACGCTCCAGGGTCTTTCCTCCTGCACAAAAGGAAGTTCGAAGATGCGTTTGCTGATCATCAAGAGCCGGTCTTTGCGGTAAATGCCTCCCTCCGGAATCCCCAGATAACGCTCCATAAAATCAACGGAAATTTTAGCCGTTCCGATGATACGAATGCTGTCAATTTTATACAGGGGCCCCCGGTCTATATTCAGTACCGCACGGATGGCACCCTGGACGATCTCTACGCTGTCCAGGGAAATCTTAGCAAAAGGATATCCGTTGTTTTCCAGATAATTGAGCACCAGCAATTCCTCGCTTTGAAAATGTTCCAGCGTAGCCGGTTTGCCCGTCAGCTTTTTTGTACTCCACCCCGCTTCGTTTAAAAGGGAAAGGTCCGCTGGTTTTGTGCGGATATGGGACCAGGTGAATTTTTCACCGACATATAGTTGCAAATAAGCCGCCGCACTATCGAATTTCACGCTGTCTATGGAAGCAGCGGTAAATCCTTTGTTCCTGAGTAGATCGGTCAGTTTGTAGACATAGTCCGTACAACCCGCCCGGTCTTTAAACAGGGGTGGGATGCCAATGGATGAAGCTTTCAATATGGAATCGGGAGAAATCATCTCCACGTGGAGGGCATACTGTCCATGAGCCGGCGGATGGATTGCAAGCAACAGAAGGGAGATCAACCCATATAATCTTAATTTCGCCATTCGCTCAAAACTCATTCGTAATTCCATAAAATTAGCTAATCCGGTGGCAGGCATCTATATTCATATCCCTTTTTGTAAACAAGCTTGTCACTATTGTGATTTTCATTTCTCTACGAACCCAGCTCTGCAAAACGATTTTACCGGCGCTTTATTGAAAGAGATCCCCTTGCGGGTTTCTTATTTACAGGGTGAGCCCATCGAAACGATTTATTTTGGAGGAGGTACGCCCTCACTGATGCCGGCAAAGGCCATTGGGGAAATCCTGAAATCCATCCAACAACATTTTGAGATCGGCGAAGCGCCCGAAATTACCCTGGAAGCCAACCCGGATGATATGGATCCGGTTTCACTCGAGCGTTGGAAAGAGATGGGCATCAACCGACTCAGTATCGGCATTCAGTCTTTTTTTGAGGAAGACCTCCAGTGGATGAACCGGGCCCATACTGCCCTCCAGGCTTTGGATGCCCCCAGGGCCGCCAGACATGCCGGGATCGACAATATCAGCCTGGATCTGATCTACGGATCTCCCGGATTGACGGAAGAAAAATGGAGAAAGAATCTCCTCACCGCCATTTCGCTGGATCCCTCCCACCTCTCCTGTTATGCCTTGACCGTTGAACCCAAGACCGCTCTTTTTCAACTGATCCGGCGGAAAAAATCGCCGGATATTGAGCCCGATAAACAGGCCAGTCAGTTTTTAATGGGTATCCAGGTGCTGGAATCTGCGGGATACGAACACTATGAAATTTCCAGTTTTGCCAAACCCGGTAAAAGAAGCCGGCACAACAGCAGCTACTGGCAATCCAAGAAATACCTGGGCCTGGGACCTTCGGCCCATTCATTTGACGGCCGCAACCGCCATTGGAACATGGCAAACAATGCGCTGTATATAAAGAGCCTTGACAGCGGACAGTGGTATGGGGAAGCCGAAGAACTCCAACCCAAAGACCGGCTGAATGAATACATCATGACTTCCCTTCGGACCCTGGAGGGGTTGGACCTCCGCTATGTTTGCGAGGAATTCGGGAAGGAAAAAGAGTTGGCTTTAAAAACCAATACCGGAGTTTATATCCGCTCCAGCCAAATGATCCATGCTGGTGATAGACTCACCCTCACCCCTGAGGGAAAACTGTTTGCCGATGGCATAGCGTCGGCTTTGTTTTTCGACTAAAACAACTAAAAGATGGATGGGAAAACGCTGGTCCGGTGGAAAAACCGGCTGGTCTTGGCCTCTCTCCTAAGCCCGGGACTGGGCCTTGGCTTTGCTCCGGTGATCGGAAAAACGTTCTCTCAGGTATTTCAGCAATTGGGCTGCTGAAAGAATTCCAACCATCAACATGATGGCCGTAAATCCGAAACCCTGATAGGAAAGCGGTGTCATAAAGTTGCATTTTAAAAAATCATACCAAATCTTCTCCTGCTCCACCACCCGATTCTCAGACCATCAATGTTTCCAAGTGTTTAAACCCTTCCCGGACATTAACATTTTGCCATAGAATTCGGTATATCATGTCAGCAATGGGAATGTCTGCCCTGAACTGTTCGTTGATCCGGTAAAGACATTGACTTGCATTGTACCCTTCGGCGACCATATTGAGCTCCAGTTTGGCAGCATGGACCGTGTATCCCTTTCCAATCATATTCCCAAAGGTCCGGTTGCGGCTGAACAAAGAATAACAGGTTACCAACAAATCCCCTAGATAGACGGAAGCGGCATAATTCGCGCTCTTTTTCTCATGTACGGATGCACTGGCTTCATGGATGCCGACCTCGATATGGCTGATGCCTGCTTTATGCAGAAATCCCGCCATTTCATCGGCACAATTGGCAATGAAGACACTCAGAAAATTGTCTCCATATTCCAGGCCATGGGCCATGCCGGCACCCAGGGCATAAATATTTTTAAGAACGGCCGCGTACTGTACACCATAGATGTCCGTGTTGATGAGGGTGTTCAGGTAGTCGCTTGTAAAATTAGACGCAATTTCTTGGGTGGAGGGAACAGCATTTCCAGAAAAAGTTAGATAGGATAATTTTTCCGCGGCAATTTCCTCCGCATGGCAGGGACCCATCACCGTGTAATAGTCGTCATGGGGAAACTGAAACTGCTTTTTCAGATAGTCATTCAACAGTAAATTCTGACCGGGGAGGATGCCTTTTACGGCAGAAAGAATTTTTTTGCCTTTTAGAATATTCCGGGGAAGGGTCTCAAAAATCTCTTCTATATAAGCGGAAGGAACGGCAATCACCAGACAATCCGAATCCGCAATCAGGGACGGCAGATTGCCGGTTAACAGGATTCGGCTCGTGTCAAAAAAAACGCTGGAAAGGTATTGGGGATTGTGGCTTTTTTTTTGGAGATGGTCGCGGATAACGGGGTTGCGTATCCACCAATTCAGCGAATGGAGATTGTCATTCAGAATTTTGACAAGGGCTGTCCCCCAGCTTCCGCTTCCTATGATTCCAAAACGCATAGAAGTGAGCATTTCTGTATATAAAAATCTAGCGCGCGGTCACTTCTTGGCTTCGAACAACTTGTCTTTGTCAACGACTGTAACTTTGGAACCATTGTTCAAAACCTTACTCACGGTACCATATGGCCCTGTCACCACTTCGTCACCCAATTTGAGTCCGCCGACAATTTCAATGTTGTTGATATCCTGTATATCTGTTTTCACACTCACCTGTTTGACGGATTTGTCCGCCTGCAAAAGGAAAACCACTTCATCCAGGTCACCGGTTGACACCGTCGTTTTGGTATCCCCAAATTCATCGGTCACCGGTTTTTTGTCCTTATCGGCCGCCTGGCTGCCTGCCGTTTTTTCCCGCGTCGTTACGGCGTTGATGGGTACGGTAAGCACATTCAAATGTGTTTTCGTCTGGATATCGGCGCTGGCCGTCATACCCGGACGAAAGATCAAGCTCCTGGGTTTTTTGGCATCCATCAGATCCTTGTAGGAAGCAGGATCCAGGCGGATATGCACTTTGTAATTGGTGACATCATTGGTAGAGGTGGTCGTGCTGGCGGCAGTGGAGACAATGCTGCTGGCTATCTGGGTAACCACGCCCTTGAATTTGCGGTTATTAAAAGCATCCACTTCAATGATCGCTGAATCCCCCAAATGAACTTTGGGAATATCGTTTTCGCCCACATCTACGATGGCCTCAATTTTATTCATGTCGGCGACCCGCATCATTTCGGTGCCCGCCATCATAGAGTTACCCACCACCCTTTCTCCTTTCTTTACACTCAGCAGGGAAATGACCCCATTCAAGGGTGAAACCATGGTGGTACGGCTGACATTTTCTGCTTGAATGGCCAGGTTTGCTTTGGCGCTGGCCACAGCGGCCATATTGCTGTGGACATTCTGAAGCGCCGAATTGTAGTTGGCCTGTGCGGTCCGAAGATTTGTGGTGGCGGTTTCGAATTCAGAAAGAGAAATTACTTTTTGGTCCAGCAGGGTCTTCTGCCGGTTGTATTGCGCTTCAGCGGCATCCAGGGTTGCTTTGAGACCCGGCAGCTGCGCATTGGAATTTTCAACCATGGCTTCCTGCTGATTTACCTGGGCAGCCGCTTGGTTGCGCTGATTGGAATAAATATCGGCATAAATTTTTGCCAGCTGCTGGCCTTTGCGCACACTGTCACCTTCGGCCACATTGAGTTCCACGATTTCACCAGAAATATCAGAACTCATCTTCACTTCTATTTCCGGATAGATTTTTCCACTCGCCGTTACGATTTCTGTGATATTGTGTTTGCTTACTTTTTCAACCGAGACTTTAATACCCTCTTCCTTACCGATCACCCCGGCCTTTTTTAAAATTACGAGCAGAAGGATAATGACCAGAAGACTTACAATAATCCAAACCAGCTTCTTATTCATACGAGGTTGTTGTAAAGGTGTTTTTATAATTTAATGCCGAGTCCTTTGTAATATTCCAGCACTTTCATCCGGAATACGAAATCGTATTGCGCAATGAGTGTATTGATGCGGGCTGTGAATAAATTATTCTGATTGGTTAAATAGTCGATCGTATTGAGCATTCCGATATTGTACCTTTTGGTTGCGAGGTCAAAAGATTTTTCTGCGACGGTGACCGCTTTTTTGTTGGCCTCAAATTTTTCCAAGGAAGCGACCGCATTGTAGTAAGCCTGGTAGACCCCTTGCTTCAGGGTCATCAGGTCATTGTCTTTGGTCAGCTTGGCGGTGGCCACGTTGAGCTGGGCTTTTTTATAATTGGTCCGGGCACTATTCCCGTTAAAAATCGGAACGTTTAACTGAAGACCGACCTGTTGACCGAAGTTATCGCCGAGCTGAGTACCGTAACCGGTCCACGCTTTATAAAAAGGCTGGTGGCTATATACCACCTGTCCGGGATTGTTGTACACCAGGTATTTGCTGCCAGTGACCGTATCCAACGCATAAGGAAGTCCGGGCGTGGGCTGATAACCCGGATAAACCACGTTGATCGCCCGCAGGTCATTGAAAAAGTTGGTGCCCAATGCACCGTATGCCGAAAGGGTTGGATATAACTTTCCCCGGCTATAGTCCACATTTTTTTGTGCGGCAGAGATCCTCAGATCATTCATTTTTTGTTGCGGAAAAGATCCCACGGCCAGGGCATAGACTACATCGGGCTGCAGGGATGAAATGGGTTCCACCGGAATGGTTTCAACCGGTGGGGTATCCAGGTCAAAAGGGGCCGCTGCATCCAGGTTTAAAATAGCTTTTAGCTGCAGGTTGTCCAGGTCATAGGTTTCCTGAGCTGTTATCACAGAAGCCGTATCGGTGGCAAACTGCACTTCCAGTTCGGCGGCATTCAATTCGGGAACGGAACCGGCATCTACGAGTTTGCGTGTATTCTCCAGCTGATGGGTAGTGAGTTGTAGTTTGGTATTGGCGAGGGTGACCTGTTCTTTGGCCAGAAGGGCTTGCAGATAGGCGGCCGCCACATTGAGGGTGATATTGTTTTTTACAAAGTCAATATTGACGACCTGTGCTTGATAGGAATACAGGTTCGCTTCCCGGGCCCGGCGCAAGGCAAACCAGTTGAAAAGCGTGATACCCACCTGCAGACTGTATTGCTGAGACAACCCTTGCTGGTCCACGTAAATATTGTTGGTGGGATCAATGGATCTTCCGAAGTTCAAACCCACGGAAGTGGATCCATTGGCGGTACCGAACTGCGCCCATTTGGATTGATCATAAGTCAACTTGAAAGTGCGGGAATCGATATCGGCTTGTTTGATGGAAATATTGTTGGCCATGGCATATTCCACACAGCGTCGAAGATCCCATTTATCCTGGGCAGCAACATGGAAAACGGAAAAAAGAAGGATTAAGAATAAGGTTAGTATTCGGGTCTTTAACATGTAACTAATTTAAAAAGAGTCATCAGCTGACCCGTAGTTTTGGGAAGGGCAGTTAGAAATATTGCTAAAATAAGAATCCATTCCCATTCCCGATTAAAAAAAAGCCTAAAACGGCGTTAGAATGATAAAAGGAAGGATTGCTCCAGGTCTCCGGTGATATATTCAGCAGATTCCAGCCCTACGTATAGTCTTAACATCCGGTCTTCGAGGTTTTGGGGATCAAAATCTTCGTCCTTGATCGAGGCACAGCGGGGCAAAATTAAAGATTCATGGCCCCCCCAGCTCACTGCCATCATAATATGTTTTAGATTTTCGCAAAACCGCACGATTTCCTGCCGGGAACCTGCCTTTACATAAAAACTGATCAGCCCCCCGGCATTTTTCATCTGCTTACGGGCCAGGGCATATTGCGGAAAGCTTTCATCCAACGGAAATAAAACAGCTTCTACCCTTGGGTGATTTTTAAGGTAACGCAATACCTGCTGGGTGGTAGCCGTGATCCGCTCCAGGCGGGACTCGAGGGTCCGCAAACCCCGGATCAGCAACCAGGCATTGAAGGGCTGAATCCCACTGCCGACGGCTAGGTATTCAGAATCAAAGATTTTTTTCATCATCTGCCGGCTTCCGGTCAGGATGCCTCCCAGGGTATCACTGTGTCCTCCGATGTATTTGGTGGCTGTTTGCATGGCCATATCGATGCCCATCGCAATGGGCTTTTGATACAACGGGCTACAGAAGGTATTGTCCATCAGGGTAATCAACCCATATTTTTTGGCAAATTCCGATACCTTTTCAATGTCCTGCAGCGCAAAATTCCAGGAATTGGGGCTTTCCAGATAAATAAACCGGCTGTTGGCGCGCCGGGCTCTTTCAAATTGCTCCATTTCGGTCGCCTCTATATAGGTGGTCTCGACGCCAAAACGCGAAAAAATATCATCAAACATGCGCTTGACCCAGGTGTAAGGGTTTTTTACAGAAATGATATGATCCCCCTGACGTGTATTGGCCAGGACCGCTGCAAAAATTGCCGCAGCCCCGCTGTTGAAAACCAGGCAGTCTTCGGCTTCATCGAGGGCCGCCAATTTTTTTCTCAGGATATCGACGGTTGGATTCAAACCCCTGCTGTAGAGGTATCCGGAATATTCATCGGCAAACAATTTTTTTAACCCCTCGACCGTATTGACCCGGAAATTGCTGGTTTGCATGATGGGCGGAGATACGGCATTGTAATAATGGGCCCTGTCTTCGCCGAGTTCATTCAATATAAAGGAAAGGTCTTCCATCTTTTTGATTGGGTTTTGTGATAGAACTTACCGGTGGCGCTGCGGGTCGCGGTCCCGGATTTCCTGTTAAAAGTATTTCATGTTTGGCGCCAAAAGTCTGAACCCAATGAATTTTAAGGAGTCAGTTAAACAAAGACCTCGGCAGGAAATGGTCGGCGTGCATTGTAAAAATACCGGCAAGGGTTTAACCAGGCACCCATTCAAATGCTTCTTCCATTGCCTTCTCAAGGACTTCGATATTTTGCTGGTCTCTGCCGTCCCCTGGCCGCTTCAGTGGGCTTGACCAGCAGGAGGATTTCGGTCCTTGGACCTCAGACCCAAAAAGTAAACCAGCATAAAAGCCCCCATTACAACCAATGCCGTCAGCGCCGTGTACGGTGAATCCAGTGAAATGCTGATGGCGACAAAAGAATAGGCTGCAATAAAAACAACCGGCAGCAGTGGAAAAAGTCTCATGGCATAAATTTCTTTGCCCACCGGTTTGACTTTTTGTTTTCTCAATTTAAAAATGGTAGCAGCCGATGCCGCCATTCCAAAACAATCCAGAAAAATGGTAAAGCTTAAGATTTTATCAAAGGCCTTCATCCAAAAAATAATCACCACACAGACTCCGGCAAAAACAGTCAAGGAAGTGAGCAGGACGCCGGTAGAAGCTTGTTTTTTGGCAAAGAGCCGCGGCAACACCCCATCTTCTGCCATGGCATACATCACCCGGGGATTGCTCATCAGCAAAACATTGATATAGGCCAGTACAGACAAAAAAAGCAATATGGAAAGTATTTTTCCTGCTGCAGCGCCAAAAACATGCTCCGCCATAACGGCTGCAATGCCCTTAGTATGACCCAACCGGTCAAAACCAATCACGCGGATGTATGCATAATTGATACTCAGGTATAAAACAATGATGATGAACATGCCCATAAAAATGGCGCGCGGAATGTTGCGGCTTGGGTTTTCAACATCTGAACCGAAATTAATCGTCTGTTGGTAACCCCCATAGGTAAACGAAACGGCGATGAGTCCTGCGCCAAAACCCTTTAAATAAGCCAGCCAGCCAGGTGAAACCAACAAATTTTCCTGCGCAACCGGATTCCTGTCTGCAAAAAACAATGGCGTTATCAGCAGTACAATCAAAGTGATTTTAATCACTGTCAATACATTTTGGGCACGGGCACTCATTTTAAGTCCCATAAGATTCACGCCATAAAAAACCAGGATCGCCAAAACGGAAATTATTATTTCCCTACTCTGGATGGCGGACAAATCCACCAGGTTCGGGAAAAGAATGCGTGAAATATATTCAGATCCGATGAGCGTTGCCCCGGCCAGAGATGCTGCATTTGAAATCAGGATAATGCAGTTGATGGCAAAGGCAATGGAGGGATGATAACCGTAGGAGAACACTTTGTAATAGCCGCCGGTGACCGGAAGCCTGGAGCCAATCTCGGCGTATGTCAGTGCGCCGCAAATGGCAACCAGTCCGCCTGCAATCCAGGTAAAAAAAAACAGGAAACTATCCGGCGCTTTTTGTGCAACATTTACCGGCGTACGAAAAATACCCATACCGATCACCAGGCTCACCACTATCATCGTGCAGTCAAAAATGCCCAGCTTCTGATTTTTTGCCATCCTTCGGATATTCAGTCCAACACTAACAATAAACTAACGATAAAGAGGTTAAGATAATGAAATATTCTTTTCTACTTTTGTCGCCAGTTAAAACCAGGGAATGAAGTACGTAGTATGTGCAGTCATGTTGTTGTCTTTTGAAATTTCCTATTCTCAGGACAGCACCCCGGTTGCGGATACGGTGGGAAGAAGTTTACTGCAGGAAGTCGTGGTTCATGCATATGAACAGAATCGTGCCCTGGCTGATGTGCCGGTCGCCATCGGCGTTGTCACCACGGCTGAATGGAACCGGTATGATAAGATGAGCATCGTTCCTGCCATGAACAGCGTCCCGGGTGTGCGCATGGAGGAGCGGTCACCGGGCAGCTACCGGCTGAGTTTCCGGGGCAGCACCCTTCGTTCGCCCTTCGGTGTCCGCAATGTAAAAGTATACCTGGATGGTTTTCCCTTTACCGATCCGGGTGGCAATACCTACCTGACCCAACTAGCTCCTTTCGACATGTATTCCCTTGAACTCATCAAAGGACCTGCCGGAAGCCTCTACGGCGCCGCCACCGGTGGTGCCCTCCTGATTAAATCCAGACCCGACAGCTGGCAACCGGGATTCACGGCAGAATACAGTTATGGCACTTTCAACACCAACAATGTCAATGCGCAGGTTCGTCTGGGAAATGAACAGGGTGGCAATATCATTAATTATTCTCACCAAACTTCCAACGGTTACCGCGATCACACCAACCTTCGACGAGATATCATTACCTGGGAGTCCATGCTAAAAAATACGGATCGACAAACCCTGAGTACCTATGCTTTTTATGGGGATCTATATTATCAGACGCCCGGCGCGCTGACCCTGACGGAATACAATGCCAATCCTGCGCAATCGCGACCCGCCGTGGGAACAACCCCCTCCGCCGATCAGGCACAGGCTGCTGTCTATCAAAAAACATTCATGGCCGGCATTACCAATACCTACCGCATCAGTCAAAAATTTCAGAACTCAACCAATTTTTACGCGGCTTATACCAACTACATCAATCCGACATTCAGAAATTATGAATTCCGCAGCGAGCCGCATTTCGGCGGCAGAACGGTTTTCAATTATAGTCTGGACAATCTGCATTTTAGTTTTGGCGGTGAAGCACAGAAAGGATTTTTTCAGACCCAGGATTATGGAAACAGCAATGGCGCGCCGGATACCTTACAGACCAACGACAATATCAATACCTGGACTTACACCATTTTTGCGCAGGCCGATGTTTTTTTTGGTAAGGGATGGCAGGTTTCTGCAGGCCTTAGTTACAACGATGCCTTCGTCGGTATCGACCGGATCTCTGTGCCGGGATTTGTTCCGCGCAATAAAAATTTCACCAACGAACTGGCGCCCCGTCTGGACCTTTCTAAAAAGATCACTCCCAATATCTTGTTATATGCCAGCATATCCAAGGGATTTTCTCCGCCCGCTGTCGCAGAAATCCTGCCATCTACCGGCAGCATCAATACTGATCTTCAACCGGAAAACGGTGTCAGTTATGAAAGTGGATTGAAATCCAGTTTTTTCCATCAGCGTTTGTATGTGGAAGTCATCGCATTTTATTTTGAATTGCAGAAGGCCATCGTCGTTCGTAAAGATTCCAGCAATGCGGATTACTATACCAATGCGGGATCCACTACACAGAAAGGAATTGAATCCCAGGTTTCTTTTCAGTTGCTGCCTTCGGCTACGGGCCTGATCAACAGTGCCAGGATATGGGCATCCTACACACTGGATAATTTTACCTATGGTGATTTTAAAAAAGATGCCGTCAGTTACGATGGAGACCACTTGCCTGGTGTTGCTGACAACACCTTTACGGGGGGGGTAGATTTGAACAGTCGTCCTGGATTTTTTCTACACCTCAACTACTATTACAGCGATAAAATGCCTTTGAATGATGCCAACACGGACTATGCGGCAGCTTATCAGCTCGTAGGTGGGCGGCTCGGTTATGCCACCCAGGTCAAAAAATTAAACCTGAATGTATTTACCGGCGTCAACAATGCCTTCAATGCCAAATACAGCCTGGGCAACGACATCAATGCGGCTGGCGGCAGGTACTACAACGCAGCTGCTACTGCCGCCTATTATATCGGGATAACCATCGGTTATAATCCTGTAAAGAATAATTAAGTTTTTCAGGAACTTCTCCCCCTACTCCTTTACATTTGCAGCGTCTGGTTCCCGCTTTGTCGGGATTAAAAGGGAAGTCCGGTGTAATACCGGCGCTATCCCCGTAGCTGTGAGTTTCATTCCGCCTGGTGCGGGAAAAAGTTTACACCTCAGCCACTGTCTGTTCCCGGTATGCCGGGATAGTCGGGAAGGCAGTAAACAGGAAACAAGCCAGAAGACCTGCCAGATAAATTATTAATCGCAACGCTTTCGGGTGAAAGGCAGGCAGAGTATAGACGGCATTTCCTATTTATATTCTTCTGGTCTTCCGTTGCCTGCGCAATCCACTGCATTCCAGCAATGAGTCTGAGACCAAAAATATATTGCATACCAGGAGCCAAGAGGGTTCGGCGTTTGCTTTTTATACTGCTCATCCATTCCCTTTGTTTTCCTTCCCTTTTTGCACAGATCTCTTCCGACTCCGCAAAAGTCCTCCATGCAGTCCAGGTCTTGGCAGAAAAAAAGCAAAACCCCTATGCAGCCATCACCCCGGTACAGGTATTGGATCATGAGGCTCTGGAACAAATCAATGCGGAGACCATTGCCGGTGCAGCGAAATATTTTTCCGGTGTGCTCATCAAAGATTACGGAGGGGTGGGTGGACTCAAAACCATTTCTGTAAGGAGCTTGGGTGGCCAAAATACCGGGCTGGTATATGATGGCATAACGATCGCCGATCAACAGACCGGACAAGTGGACTTAAGTAAATATTCAGCAGCTTTTGTCCAGCGGTTGGAGCTCGATCAGGCCAATCCGCAAACCATACCCATGCCAGCCAGGGTTTATGCTTCCGCCTCGGTGCTTTCTTTTACCAGCAATACTTTTAATACTACCAATTTCTCCCATCCGAAATATCTGTTGGGCATGGAAGCGGGTTCTTTTGGATTGTGGCAGCCTTATGCAGGTCTGTACCAGCCGCTCGGAAAAAATATGGTGCTCAGCGCCAACGGCATGGCAATCTGGTCGGAAGGAAACTATCCTTATACGGTTGAAAACGGAATGTTCTCTAAAAAAACCAACCGCATTAACTCTGATCTGCGGGCCTTTCAGGGTGAAATAAATTTCGTCAACCGGTTCTCAGACAGCGCCACCTTACAAACCAAAATCTGGGGCTATGGTTCTGAAAGGGGCTTGCCGGGCAGCATCATATATTTCAACGACATATCCGTTCAGCGTCTGGAGGACAAAAATTTATTCATCCAAAGCCGCTACCTCAAAAAATTGAACGCTTCCACTTCCCTGCTGATTTCCGGGAAATACAGTACCCTGTATACCCGGTATACGGACCCAAATTTTTTAAACAATGCTGGCGGCCTGGATGATCGTTATTCTCAGCAAGAAATTTATGGAAGTGCTGCCCTTAGTCACCGGCTCGGATCCTATTTCCAGGGTTCTTTTTCTTCCGATATCGCTTCGACTTATCTATCTGCCAATATCAGCAACTTTGCCACCCCTACCCGCTTGAGTCTATGGAATAACATCGGCATTCAGTTCGCACAATCACATTGGCAGGTCAATGCTTCCCTGTTAAACACGAACGTCCATGATGTAACCAAAACGGGGGCGACCTCCACCAACATCAATAAATTCACGCCGGCCTTTGCCTTGGGATACAAACCCGCGGTTTCAAGTCCTTTTCTGTTTCGCTTTTTTTATAAGGATATTTTCCGGATGCCCACTTTCAATGATCTCTACTATACTTATATAACCAACATCAATCCAAAACTTCTGCCGGAATATTCCAGTCAATATGACCTCGGTCTTACCTATTCAAAAAGTCCGTCTTCCGGGGGTACCCAGTTCAATATAAGCGTGGACGGTTACTACAATCAAATTAAAGACAAGATCATTGCCATTCCCTCACAAAATCTTTTTATCTGGACGATGACCAACCTGGGGAAAGTGCATATATGGGGTGTTGATCTCAATGGTCAGGTCAACGGAAGATTTTCTTCCGTCACCAGATGGTCTGCGCGACTTGCTTATACCTGGCAACAAGCTTTGGACTATACCGATCCCACCAGTTCAAAATACAAAAATGAAATCCCCTATACGCCCAATAACTCAGGGTCGGCGCTGGCCGTTTTGTATTATAAGAACTGGAGCGCCGGTTATAGTTTGCTTTTTTCTGGGAACCGGTATGCCTTGGGAGAAAACGATCCTTCCAACCTCGTCGCGGGCTGGGACACCCAGGATGTTTTTATGTCCTGGCAGGTCCAGCTCCATGGTTTTCAAACCACCATCAAGGGAGAAGTGAACAATCTATTCAACGAGCAATACGATGTCATTCAATATTACCCCATGCCGGGAAGGTCCTATAAACTAAGCATTATCATCAACAACATATAAAACATCCATTATGAGGAAGAACAAATTATCCCTTCTGTTTGCATCGATGAGTCTGATCGTGTTCTCCTGCACGAAAAATGAAACTCCGCCGCCGGTCACACCCAAGGTAACTACGGGCGTGTATACCCTCAATCAAGGAAACTACGGTCACAACAACACGACCCTGACTTATTATGATTTTGCAAGTGCCACCCAGACTACAGATTATTTTAAAACCGTCAATGAATTTGGTCTGGGCGATACGGGTAGCGATTTCATCGTTTATGGCGGGAAGATGTATGTCGTTATGAATGTATCGGGTTATGTGGCTGTCGCCAACAGTGCGAATGCAAAATTCATAGACACGATTAATTTCAAAAATGCCGGAGTGAACAGGGGACCTGAGAATATCGTTGCCTACGGAAATAAAGTATTTGTTTCTTCCACTGATGGGACGGTTGCCGTCATCGATACCACGACCCTGGCTATTGATAAATTTATAACGGTTGGCGCCAATCCGGCGCAGATGGCGATTTCCGGCACAAACCTCTATGTAAGCAACACAGGGGCCATCAGCGGCAATTACGATTCTACTCTATCGATTATTGATCTGACAGCACTGGTTGAAACCGGAAAAATAACCGTGGGCATCAATCCCGGCAGCCTTGCCGCAGATGGTTCCGGAAATATTTATGTCGCATGCACCGGCGATTATGCCTCGGTTGTTCCCACGCTGGTTAAAGTCAGCGCAAGTTCCGGCAAGGTTATTCTGACGGTGGACAGCATTGTTGGATCCTTGCGTTATTACAACAATACGCTGCTCACTACCGGCGGTTATCTGGGAGCAGCCAACACAGGTATTTTGAATACGAGTGACCTGAGTGCCGTAAGGGCTTCCTTTGTGACCGACGGCACGGTGATTGTAAATCCCTACGGATTGGATGTCGACCCAGCTACCGGAGATGTGTATGTCTGTGATGCAAAAGACTATACTTCTTCCGGTCAGGTATTTTGTTTTGACAAAAACGGAAAACAAAAATTCAACTTTTCCACCACACCGGGTATTACGCCGATCGGAACACAACTGGTCATCAAATAGCCATCCGAATGGATACCTGTCTGTCGTGAGGTCGGGGTTTATAGGAAGATTCAGATATCTTTGGTCTGCCAAAGACGCTCCATTTAAAAACACACCATGCAAACAGGATTTAATGAGTTGCTGACAGTGACTTTCACCCTGTTTGCAGTGATCGATATCGTCGGGTCCATACCCCTTTTGTTGTCCCTGAAGAAAAAGATGGGGGGCATCCAGGAAGTAAAGGCAACCCTGATATCCGGCGGCCTGATGATTTTGTTTTTGTATCTGGGCGAACCGCTGTTGCATGTGCTGGGTCTGGAGACGCATTCTTTCGCAGTGGCCGGTTCCATTGTGATTTTTATTTTGGGGCTGGAGATGATTCTGGGCATTGAGTTTTTTAAAAGCGATAAGGACGCCAAATCTTCCATGGTGGTGCCGATTGCTTTTCCGCTGATTGCCGGTTCGGGAACCCTGACGACCATCATTTCCCTGAAGGCGAATTATGAGGAAAGTTTTATCTTAATCGCTATCCTCATCAACCTGGTGATTGTCTTTATCACACTCAAATCCCTGAACTTACTGGAACGGATTTTGGGTCCGGGTGGAATGGTTGCCATACGTAAATTTTTTGGCGTAATATTGCTGGCCATTGCCATAAAAATCTTCAGCAGCAATGTGCCCGGTTTGATAAAATAGGCCTCGTCGTACAATGGATAGTATAAGAGTTTCCGAAGCTCCAGATCCAGGTTCGATTCCTGGCGAGGCCACTCCCTCCGCCCAATAATTTGTCCCGAGCGGAATTTATGCTGATTACCAATCAGTTGTTAGGTTTCCAATTCAAAATAATTCAGGCGATCTCCATCCATTCGGGGTAGGCAAATGGGCTATCAACCGTCCGTCGATTACAAACATTTTTCCAGGCAATTTGACACTCGTTTTTAAAAAAATCAAAAGGGAGGGGCCAGGCGAAGCTTTACTTTCAATTTTTTTTATAAAGGGAATCGTCCTGCCTTTAATTACAACCATGAATGGTTAAACTAAATGCAAAGACGAACATTGAAACAAACAAGAATAATAAACAGATGTCAATGAAATAATATTAACCAACTCGATGCGAATTCATTTCGAGCCCATGGCTGCATTAAGTAAATTAGATCGGAAAGGGGCCAAAATTATAAATGGCCTCATTCAAAAGGAATTTGCAAATGCATTCAAGGAAGCAATGGAATGTCGATTGGCCGATGGGAGATACAAAGGGTAATCCCAATAATAAGTATCTTGTGAAACATGTTAAGTCTGGTCATTCCGGTTTATAATGAAGAGGTCCTGATTCAAGAACTTTTTAGTAGAGTCAAAATCGCTATGGAATCCATCGGACCGGATTTCGAAGTAATTATGGTGGACGACGGTAGCACGGATGCGACGTTGAAAAACCTAGAAAGCTGCCACGAGCAGGACAAGCGGTTTAAAATCGTATCTCTCTCCCGAAATTTTGGTCACCAGGCGGCTTATACCGCAGGACTGAATTATGCCAAAGGCGATTTCATCGCCATGCTGGATGGCGACCTGCAGGATCCCCCTGAACTCATTGGGGAAATGTATCAAAAGGCATGCAATGAAGGATTTGATATTGTTTATGGCAGAAGAATAAAGCGCCATGAGCATTTCTCAAAAAAATTACTCACTCGGATTTTCCATCTGGTCTTTAGCAGACTTTCCAGGCTGGAAAACATGAAACAAGTGGGCAATTTTTCACTCATGTCGAAAAGAGCCTTACATTCTTTTCTCTCATTGCAGGAAAAAAACCGTTATCTGCCCGGACTGCGCGCCTTTGTAGGTTTTAAACAGGGTTATGTTGATTATTCCAGACCCGACCGGATGAAAGGGGAAGCGAAAATGAGCCTTTATAAACTGGTGACCCTCGGACTGGACGCCATATTTTCCTTTTCAAGTCTGCCGGTTAAAATATGTCTTTACTCCGGCCTGATTGGAGTCATACTGATTTTCTTTGCCCTGATCTATATCCTGATTGGTAAACTGGGAGGATATGCCCCGGTCGGATGGTCTTCGATCATCTTAAGTGTTTATTTCATCGGATCCGTCCAGTTGGTTTCCATTGGCATATTGGGTGAGTACGTTTACAGAATCTATAAGGAAACACAGAACCGCCCTATCTTCATAGTCAATAAATTCATTGAGTAATCACAAGTAAAACGAATGGGGGAAATCGCCTATGTAGGCAATGAACTGGATTTATTTGAACAGGCGACAGCCTGGAAAAAATATTATGGCCATTTTCTAATGCCCTTTCTTGGGGGTCGTGTGCTGGAAGTGGGTGCCGGCATCGGTGGTACCACCAGCATACTTTGCCGGGGCACAGAGGATAAATGGCTCTGCCTGGAACCCGATCCACAACTTTATGCAAGACTGGATAATAAAATCCGTAGCGGACAGTTGCCCTCCTGTTGCTATTCCCTAAAAGGTACCACGTCAGATTTGCCGCCTTTGGAGAAATTTAATGCCATCCTTTATATCGATGTGATTGAGCACATTGAAAAAGACAAAGACGAGCTCGCCAGGGCAAAATCTTTGTTGGCCGACCAAGGTTATTTGATCGTGCTGGTTCCGGCTCATCCGTTTTTATACAATGAATTCGACCGGGCGATCGGTCATTACCGGCGTTATAACAAGAGAATGCTTAAAGCGGCGGCGCCTGGGGGAATGCAGCTCCTTAAAATAAAGTATCTCGACTCCCTGGGACTGATCGCATCCATTGCGAATAAATATTTTTTAAAACAGGACTATCCGAGTGCAAAGCAAATCAACTTCTGGAACCGGTTTTTGGTTCCGGTATCCAAACCCCTTGATTTTATTTCGGGTTATGCGACGGGTAAGACCTTGATCGCTGTTTGGCAAAAGACTTAAAAATTCAATTTAGACCGGCATGAAAAAATGGGTCCTTTTTCTACTGTCAACCATTGGCGTAATTATTATTTTTCAGATTTGTTACGGTCTAGGTGTTTTAAGGCCATCCAATATAAACTGGTTGATGATGGCCCGTCACGATTGGGGTACCCATTATCTGGGATGGGCATTTTACAAAAATGAGCCCTGGCATTTTCCGCTCGGTAAAGTAATGGGTTATAACTATCCGGTCGGAACCAATGTGGGATTCACGGATTCGATTCCGCTGCTGGCAATATTTTTTAAATTGTTGGCACCTGTTTTATCTAACGATTTTCAATATTTCGGAATTTGGTTATTCAGTTGCCATTTACTGGCGGCTTATTTTACCGTTTTATTGTTGCGGCTCTTCAAGGTAAATGCAGTCGTCATCCTGGTTGCCGCCATTTTTATTGCAGCCAACCCCGTGCTCATTCACCGGGGCATGCACCCGGCGCTGTGTGCTCAGTGGATGCTCATTGCCTGCATCTATTTTTACTTTCTTGATCCTACTTTGTACACGGGTAAGATACTCCGGTATCAGTTTGTTGTCCTGATGCTCAGTGCGCTGATCAATCCCTATCTCTGTCTGATGGTAGCGGGATTCACATTCGCCATTCCTATAAAACTTTGTTTTATTGACAAGACGATCCCAAAGAAAAGATTCCTTGTATACCTGGTCGGCTCCCTGGTCTGTGCCGCTTTTCTCTGGTATATCACCGGCATGATCAGTTTTGGCAGAAAAGAAGACCTGGGAGTCGGAGGCGCCTACGGACTGTATACCATGAATTTAAATTCCTTGTACAATGCCGGCGGCTGGTCAACACTGACTCACTCGTATGACTGGGTTAGTTGGCACCAGTACGAAGGATTCATGTACCTGGGTGCGGGTATATTATTACTGGTCTTACTACTGATCATTTATTCCATTTTTGTTTTTATCGACCGTCGAAGGAAAACGGAAAAATATCCGGCTAAGAAAGGAATCGGTAAAAAATCACTTATTCCGCTCCTGGCGTTGGTCCTGCTGTATGCAATTTTTTCCATTACACTGGTCATCAGTTTTAACAGCAAGGTCATCTTGCGCCTTCCTGCCCCGGCTATTTTTATACACCTGGAAGAAGTATTTCGTGCTTGCGGAAGGTTTTTTTGGATGCCCTACTACCTGATTATACTTTTTACCATCATCGCCATTTCCAAAAGCAGGATCCCTCCTTTGATTACAACATCTTTGATGATCGTTGCTCTGGGTATTCAATTATACGATATCAAATTATTGCTGACCTACCGGCACTTGCCGAGCGGAACCTACACTCCGCCAATGGACAACAAAAACTGGATCGATGTCATGAGGTCCTTTGATGAAATTATATTTTTCCCCGCATTCCAACCACCCAATATCCGACCGATGGATTACCAGGATTTTTCCTATCTCGCTTTAAAAGCGGGGAAACCGGTGAACCTGGCCTATGTGGCCCGCGGTGATTCCCGTGCTGCCCGGCAATTCAGTGATAGCCTGAACAGGATGGTTGAAAACGATAGCCTTTCCCCAAAAGCACTCTACATTACCAATGCAGCAAATCTGGAACACTTCGCTCTGGCATTGCAGTCCGGCTCGGCCCGACTCAACATGCTGGATAGTTGTTATTTTATTTATGCGACCGCATCCAGCAATAAGACATTGAACGATTTGTCTGCTCGACTCAACGCTCCAGATAAAACGGCAATGGATAGTCTGATGAGGAAGATTCAAATAAAAAGAGAATTTTTTGAGTCCCCGCAAATTCCTCCATCAAAAGAAAAATCGATTCGCTACTGGATAGAATCTCTGAATTTCGGCAAAAATGTCCTTTCCATGAATGGATGGGCATTCATCGATACAACCCAAAACAATAAGGGCGATTCCATTTTTATAACCCTGACCAACCGTGAAAAATCTTATTGGATCCAAACCCGCCAGGTTCAAAGACCTGATCTGGCTGCGGCATTTAGCAGGACCTATCTGGGAGATGCCGGCTATAACTTTATTGCCTTTACTGACTCGCTAAAACCGGGGGTATACCAATTGGGTATGGTCATTAAAAACGCCCAGGGGCGGATGGTCTATAATCCGACCCTATCCCGGGACGAATCGGCGCCTGTAAATTATATCAAAAAATAGGCAGAGATAAAAGCGATCAGCCAGGAACCCGACTGTTTTAGCTATTATGAAGTATTGAGAAAAAGGGTAAAGTCAAGACGCCGCGGGTCAGACCTGATTTTTTTGATATTACTGATTTTCAAAACTGGGCTCCACTACATTGGTGGAATAAGTTAGCAGGGGATAGTTATTTTGCCGGGATATCAAATATTTTGAGAGATACTTTATACCCTCTTCCGGTGTTATCAACCTCAACTTGGTTCGGGCATACATGATTCCCATTTTCGCATCCTGTTCCAGATAGTATTTCTGGCCGCCATCCACGTGTATTTTTAACGTAGACTTATTTTCTGATTTGGCAATAAAGATATGGTCTCCCGAATCCAGAACAGTGAAAAGATAGGTTTTGGGGTTGATCCAACCTACAAAAAAACTGTCGCAGTCCAGCCGCATTTCAATGGCGGCTGCCATGATGCTGGGCCTTATGATATAAACGATTGCCTTTCCGGGTGAAGGCGTAAAGTTTTTTGCCAGGCTATCTTCCTGCGCCCGGGTCAATTTGGCATGTTGGCCAAATCCGTTTAAAGAAAAAAACAGCAGCGTGAAAAAAACAAAGGATTTCATGATCGAAAAGGATTTATCATTGAACGTTCAAATCTATCATTGGCGTATAGTCCGTCTGTCCGTTCTTCCCCGTTGATCATGCCTCATTTGTAGGTGTATTCCACCAGACTGCTGTTGTCCACGCCATACTTTTTTACAAAGGCCTTGACAACCGTCCCTTTGGGGACGATGAAGGGTTGCGTGTATTCATTCTCCTTGGTAAACGAAGGCGTCGTCCCGTCGATGGTATAATATATTTTGGAGCCTGGTGTAGAAGTCGTGATAACAATTTTATTTCCCGACACGCTGAATTCAGGTCGTTTGATCAGATTGGCATATTGTTCCGTGCGGGTATCACTGATTACCCCCGACCAGTTTAGTCCAAACCCAAAATTATAAGTGTTGCCATTGGCATCGGTATAACAAATCATATCATGCGGCACGTCTTCGCTTTGCTGTTCGACGTAGTTCATGTCGATGGGCATTTGAACGGGTAAGAGCCCGGAAGGCTCCGCATTGCCCGATATGATATCCAGCAGGGCCTGGTTTTGCACTCCAAAACTCACAAGGATTCCGTCGGCTTGTTTTTCAAATTCACTGACAATCGCCGGCTTGGTGAGGGCCAGACAGACGATCACCGGTTTGTCTTCCATTTTCTTTTTGGTCTCCTGTATGATTTTTAAGGTTTCCGCATTGAGGGAGGCAATGGTTTTTCCCTTATAGGAACGATTGGTAATCCCTGGTTCGACCGGGTCTCCCGCTGCAAGACTTTGTGCACGCGCATTGACTGCGGAGTAAGGTTGATACTGAAGGCTAATCGGAACGTATCCATTTCCACCTGATTTCAAATCATCTTTGTCATATCCAGGTCCACCAGCGGGGCCGCCGGCAAAAACAATCGCAAAATCTGCTTCTGCGGGATTTTCGGTTACATCAAAATATTTCTTTAGGACTTCCGGATTGACAGCGTCCACCATTTTTGAGGGGGTAACATTTCCAAAAAAATCTTTGCGTTCTGGTATAAATAGTTTGGGAACATACACGGTTGCCTCTTTTTGAACAGGCATGATCTGCTTGGTATTTTTCAGCAGCACGATGGATTTGAGTTGGGCTTCATATCCTGCCTTCATAAAGGAGGGTTTGCCCACCGTATTTTTGGTATTCTCAATATTGAGGTATGGATTTTCAAACAACCCGACGCGGAAAATATTTTTGAGCAACCGGACGGCAGATAGCTCCATTCTGGCCCGCATAAAAGCTTCGCCATGTTCCTTTACGCCCATTTGGTATGCTTCGAGCACCGGACCCGCATCGTTGTTCCCACCAAACTGGTCGGCGCCCGCCATCAGGATTTTATAATGTCTTTCGGCGACGGTGCTGTTTTCCATCCCCCAGGATTTACCGGCAAAAATATCGGGTGACTTGCCCTCGTCAGCGGTTACCAGCCAATCCGTACAGACGACGCCGTCGTACCCATATTTTTTTCTGAGCAGATCGGTAATCAGGTAGGTATTGTAACTATTGCCTTTGTTTTCTGAATTTTTGTTGTCCCGATTGTAAGAAATGGTATAGTAAGGCATGACGGCGGCGGCCATTTTCGTTTTACCGGTTAACCGGAGTGCGCCATCGACAAAGGGAATGAGTTGTTCATCAAAATTATTTCCAGGATAAACTGCATATTTCCCATAAGCAAAATGGGCATCCCTTCCAGCTTCTCCCGGACCGCCGCCCGGCCAATGTTTGATCATTGCGTTGACGCTGTTAAAGCCCCAACCATCGGCGATTTCGCTGCTTCCCATGGAGGTTTGCATCCCGTCCACATAGGCACGGGCCATATCCGCATCCAGTTGGGGATCCTCACCAAAGGTCCCGTTGATGCGCGACCACCGAGGCTCTGTACCCAGATCAATCTGGGGTGACAAAGCGGTGGTGATACCCAGGGCCCGGTATTCCCTGGCCGCAATGAGGCCAAATTCCAAAACAACAGCGGGATCGAAGGTCGCTGCAAAACCCAGCGACTCGGGCCACTGAGAAATTTTTCCACCGGCCCCGGCCGTATATTCAACCCCGGAGTTGGTACTGTTCCTGGGATCGGTGCTGTTGTTGGCCGGAATTCCAAATCCCATGCCTTCTACCAGCGCCTGAACCTGATTGTTCCAGCGTGCCGCTACCTCAGGGGTTTGGACGGTCGTGATCAGGATATGCCGAAGATTATCCTTTGTTAAGAAAGCTTTTTGCTGATCGGAAAGATCCCAGGGGTTCGCGCCACTTTCTTTAAAATCCTTCCCATTGTAGGTTGCCGGGCCCAAGGGATCGGCTATGGAGGGGATGGCCTGGTGACGGCTGTAAAGCATGAGGCCCGCAATCTGTTCAATGGACAACTTAGAAGCCAAATCCCTGGCTCGCTCATCCACCGGCAAACGCCAGTCCTCATATTTATCCAGCTGTCCGTTTTTATTCAGGTCTTTAAATGCGAGGCCACCGATGGTTAGGATCTTGATGCCGGAGCTTTCCGAATAGCCCAGGGTGGTTCCATTGGGGTTCTTTATGAGTATGTATCCATCTTCGGGCGTTGAAGTCCAACCGACGGGATCACCCGTGTGACCGGAGACAAATGCAAGGAAAAATAATGAAACAAGCAAAATGCCCGTGGTCGCAACGATGTGTCTAGCGGTCAATTGATTCATGCCCATGAAAAATAAATTAGGTTTTCTTCACGAATAAAGGATTAACAGTGTACCAGGCCATGGCCGGAAAAAAGACCATGGGTACACCAAGACCTGGAAAAAGTTCCGGCGAATGCACTGCCAAGGGCAGCGAAATCGAAATAGGAACCATCACCCCCATAAACGAAATTATGGAAAACAAGAAATTAAAGACCATCTCCCCTCTTTTTTTGAAAATCCTGTTCAGGATATGATTCAGCAGAGCCGCTCCCGTTGAGGTCAGTATGCTGAGGGCTATGAGTTTACCGGTGCTCAATACGCTGGAAAAATCTGTCTCTGTGGCAAAAAAATAAATACGCTGATAGAGTAAGGCAGCGATGGCTGCCAGGCAGGCGGACAATAAGGCATGCAGAAAAACTTTCTTAAACATTGTCCTTATTTAGTGACCGGAACGCTGAGATCCACCTTGAAAACACTGCCGCCATGGTTGGGTTCAGCGGTATTGATGTTATAATCGAGTCGATTGACCGTAAAGGAAGCTTTGAAAACGTTGTTTTCAAAGGTAAAGGGAATGACAATTTCTTTTTGAACACCGTGCATATTGAGCGTACCCTTTGCTTCGAAACCCGTTGCTGTTTTAGTAATCGCGCTGGAGGTGAACTGGATAGTGGGATATTTATCGGCGTCAAACCATTTTTCACTTTTGGCATGGGTGTTCTTCATCCCGTTGCCGGTATTGATGGAGGCCACATCGATGGTCGCATCAAACTTTGATGTGGCCAGATCGCTGGGATCAAAACTGATCGTTCCTTTCAATCCGGTGAATTCGCCGGAAGGATCACCCCCGTCAAATTTCACAGAATATCCATCGGCTATTTTCCAGTCCTGTGCCGTCCAGACGGTAAACGCGGATCCCGTGATCAGCAAGAAAGCAACAAGGGGGAGCATAAGTTTTTTCATGAGAAACTATTTTTTTAAGTGTTCGAATTTTTTAAGGAATTAAAAATATTGCAGGAATCAACCTAAACGACCGGGTTTGAGGCAAAGATGGTAAATCCTGAGACGAAACCCGGAAAACCTCCCTATAAACTATTGCAAATCCTTCAATTCGTATTCATTTTTAAGTTCCGACATCAGTCCGTTTGCGCCGGCAAGCAGGGAGTCTGCACTGGCTATCTGTATCCTCAGATACCGGCTCCTGACCATTTCCACGTACTCGTTGAACATGGATTTATCATAAGAAAGCAACGGTGGGTTGGTTTGAATAAAGGAGTCAATTTTTTGCTGGTTGTAATTTTCTTTTATAGAAAGCCACAATCTGTTGGCGGCATCGTTGTATTTAAACTGAAATATTTTGGCTCGCGTCTTCCTGACTTCCTCATAGATTCCCCGGTCCATCTCCTGAAGAGATGCCCATTTCCTGCACAACTGGTCGTACTCACCCACTTTGCGGTTGAGCGCCGGGTCTCCAAAATAACGCAGGGAACCTGAATTTTTCATTTGAACCAGGGTGGCATCGTGGGGAACAAAAATTCCATGAGCAGCGCCCCAAAGTCCGTACCAGTATAATTTGCCGGAAGGAATTTCGGTCGCTTCCGAGGTCGAAAGCGCATGGAGCAGGGTATCCACATTGCCTGCTGCAAAAAGCGTATAGCGGAGGTAGTCATGCAGGTCTGCGGTATCTGCCCTCAGATCACTGTACAGGGTAAGCGCATATTCTTTTGCCCGGTTGTGTTCAGATATGTTTTCACGCAGACTCTCGGCAAAAAAACCCATGGTAACGGCTATAAAAATCATGAGCCCTTCCAATAGATAGGCTTTGAATCCCTTTTTTTCGACTTCCGGATGATGATGAACTTCCATCTTTTCTGTTGTGGGTGCCAGGTTCCCCGGGTTTTCATCCATTATTTCATCATTGACCATGGGTGAATGGAGTTTGAAAGCATCAGGGGTATTTCCAAATGGAAATTATGCAAAGGATTTAACATGCCTTCAAAAAAAATGTCTCAGGAAACGGCGGGGGTTATCCGACGCAGCCCCACAAAAAGATTTTTGGGTCGCAGGGTGATCAGGGGCCACATTACAGGAATATCTCCGGTCGGCGAAAATTCAAAGTTTTTAACCAGTTCATAAAGGATGAAGGCCATTTCCGTCATTGCAAAATTATTGCCGATGCACATTCTGGGACCAGCCCCAAAGGGAAAGAAATTTTTTACTTTTTTGCGCTGGGCCGGATCAGAAAACATAAACCGCTCGGGATCAAAACGCCCCTCGTCTTTCCAATGGATTTTGTTGCGGTGCAGTCCGTAGATAAATGGAATGATAATCGTACCCTTGGGATAACTAAAGGGGCCGAAGCAGTCGTCATGCACAGCTACCCTGTCGGTCATCCAGGCGGCCGGATATAAACGCATGGTTTCGGAAACAACGGCCTGGATATAATTGTCTTTGGGACTTTCAAAGATGGATATTTTACTGATGGACGCGCGCAGTTTCATGGCATCTGAAGGATGGGTAGCCAAAAGATACAATAACCAGGAAATCGTGTTGGCGGTGGTTTCATGGCCGGCAAAGAGCAACACCAGAATTTCATCGATGATTTGTTCCTCATCCATCCCTTCCCCGTTTTCATAAGTGGCGTGAAGGATCATATCCAGCAGATCGTGATAGGTGCCCGTACTGGACCGGCGTTGGTTGATGATTGCTTTGAGGATGGCTTTAATTTTTTTCGCTTTTCGAAGGATATTTCTCTCGGCGTGATTGACTTTGTAAAATAACTTTCTATAAGGTTGGTTGATCTCTTTGAGCAGAAAGTCCTGCAGATCTGTAAATCCCCGGCTTAGTTCGGAAGCTGTTTCAAAGGAAAGATCAATATCGAAGAGCGATTGGATCAGGACCGTAAAAGAAAGTTTCTGCATCAATGCATAGGCATCCACCTTTTCTCCACTTGGAAATGCAGCGATCACCTCCTGCACGGTGGTGGCAATGATCTGCTGCAGACCCTGGATCTTCTGAAGGTGAAAAGCCGGTTGGATGAGTCGTCTTTGTTTGAGCCAGAATTCACCGTTGGAAAAAAGTAAGCCGTTGCCAAACAGGCGTGCAGCTGTTTTTGCACTCAGTTCCGATTTCTGATAATTGCTATGATTATCCCGGAGTACATATTCAATAAATGCAGGGTCTTCTGTGAGGATGAACCGTCTTTTGCTCATCAGGGCTGCCGAATAGGTTCCGCCGAACCGCTTCATGTTCCGGCTGATGACCTTTATCGGGTTTTTCAAAAAGGAAACCGAGTTCAGGAGGGTCTGCCATTGGTTGCGGCCGGCGGGATAGTGATATGTGCGGGAGGTTTTCAGCACAGCCAGCAAGGGGTTTCAGTAAATATAAAACGATACCTCTTTGGAAAATTGAATTGACCCGATTGTTTAATTGATCTGAAACAATATCATCTTTTTTTTGTTTTCAGCCTGGAGGAGGAGCAATCCTTTCTATGCCAATCACCAAAAAATATCCGGCAATGAAACTGGCGATCATTGGAGCAAATGGTAAAATCGGATCCCGTATCGCGGAAGAAGCCCTGAACCGGGGTCATTCCGTCACCGGCATCGCACGCAATCCGGATTCCGGAATCCAAAACGATCGGGTTACCTGGGTAAAGTCCAATGCCCTGGATCCACAAAAGCTCGCACCCATTGTGGCCGGCCAGGACGCCGTCATCAGTGCTTTTGGTATTGACTGGGGCCGGCCGGAAACCTATCCGCTGTTCACGGACATGGCCCATTCCCTGTTGGCTGCCGCCAAGGCAGCCGGGGTCAAAAGAATTTTGGTCGTCGGGGGTGCCGGAAGCCTGGAAGTGGCTCCGGGCATCCAGCTGGTCGATACCGAGGGGTTTCCGGAAACCTGGCGCCAGGGAGCCAATGAACAAAGAAAATCCCTAAACATCTTTTACGGAGAAACCGAGTTGGAATGGACTTTTTTTAGCCCGGCCATCATGATCGAGCCCGGTCCAAGAACTGGCAAATACCGTCTGGGAAAAGACAATCCGGTCTTTGATGAGAAAGGCAACAGCGAGATCAGCTACGATGACTATGCCATGGCAATGATTGACGAAGTGGAAAACCCCCGGTTTATCCGACAACGGTTTACGATAGGATACTGACAAGGAGCCCGCAACCGGTGTTTATTCCCCCCGCCCGTCATAAGGGTTTCATTTATTGTGTACCTGCCATATTTTAACATTCATTCATTTAATTATGGTACTATTTTTTGAAAAAATTCGTTTTTCAAGAAATAGCGTCCTTTTCATTGCAAAAACTGGCTAATAATTTTATCTTGTAAAGCCAATATTTCCCTATGAAGTACCTTCTAGTCTTCTCCTTTTTCCTGCACCATTCCGGCGGATACCGGTTTACAAGGGACTACCCGGAAGTGGACCTGATGCAAGTGCGTTTGGCACCCTGGCCCATCAATCTTCAAAGAGTTATTTATTATACCGACACCTGTTACGCCATTCAATTCAGAGACCAGTCGGCGATGAATTCAGTTACTTATAAAACCATGGACCTGGAAACCATCGGACAATTAAAATATTTCAAGGAGGGCTTGCTGAGTTTAAAAAAAGGATCCGATGGGGATATCGCCGAATTCAGAAATTATTCCATTAAAAAGGTTTATAAGAAAAAAGGGGATGCGTGGTACATTTTAAGCTATGACGGAGCGGTAACGAATTTCCAGGAAGCCCAGGCCAACAGAATGATCTATATAATCAACGACCTAATCGCCAGTCAACATTAATTCAAAATCAAAAATTCAATCGCTCGTATGAAAAAGTTCTTGTTGCTCATCCTGATTTCACCACTAGCCATGAAAGCGCAATTTAAAATTGTCAATTCCGCCACCACCAGTGTTGCCGATGTACGGCAAGGAACATGGCCAATCAGTCTTCTGAGAATTACCAATTCATCAGACACCTGTTATGTGCTTCAGTTCCGCACCCAGGAATTCAACAATTCAGTGATTATAAAAACGCTGAAGTTCTGTGATATAAAGCAGCTAAAATATTTCCAACAGGGATTGCAGGCACTCAAGACCGGTAACAACGGTGATGTCGCGGAATTTAAAGATTACACGATCAAACGGGTGGATATCTACAAAGAGAGTACTTCCTATATCCTGACTTGTGACGGAGGTCTTACCAATTTCCAACAGCCTGAAGCGGACAGGATGATAGCCGCGATCAACAAACAATAAATTTATTGCGGAAGCCGGTCGCCGAGCAGTACACATACATAAGTTCCTGCCAAGGCGCCGGCTATTACGGCAAGCATGACCCCATAACCCTGTCCCAGTAACACAAATACAGGACCCGGACAGGCACCGGTCATGGCCCAACCCAAGCCGAAAATGGTTCCGCCAGCCAAATATTTTTTCCATCGCCTGTCTTTGTCAGGAAAATGAATGGGCTGCCCCTGGCTATCCCGCATCCGCAACCGCTTGATGAGGGCAATGAGGACCATACCGGTCAGGACGGCTGTGCCAATAATGCCATACATGATAAAAGACTGAAACCGGAACATTTCCTGGATTCGGTACCAGGAAACTGCCTCAGATTGGGTCATGACGATTCCAAAGAAGATGCCGGTCAGAATAAATTTTATGGTTTTCATTATTTCTGGTTGAGGATGAGGGGTAGTAACAGATGGGTCGCCACCAGACCACCTATAAAAAATCCAATGACAGCGATCAGGGATGGCCACTGCAAATTCGAAAGTCCCGTTATCGCGTGCCCGGAGGTACAGCCCCCCGCATACCTCGTACCAAATCCAATCAAAAACCCACCCCCGACAAAAAGCAGAAGGCCCCGGCCGGTAGCCAGATAATTCCAATTAAATAGGGCAGCGGGTTCCAGCCGTCCATCGAAGGGAACATTCAATTTTGCGAGGTCAGCCTGGGTTGCTGCCGACAGAGCGATGGGTTGGTGAGCATTCGGAAAATGTACCGCGATAAATCCTCCGATGACCGATCCCACCAGGAACCATAAATTCCATCGCTGTTTTTTCCAGTCGACTTTAAAACCAGGCACCTGCTTTCTCACGCCCATCATCGAACAGATGTTGGAAAGGTTGGCAGAAAATCCAAAAGTTTTTCCAGAAAATATCAGGATCGCCATGACCGCGGAGATCGCAGGACCTGAAAAATACCAGGGCCAGGGTTTGCTTAAAAATTCCAGCATAATAAGAGAGTTTGAATGGGCAGGCCCCCGATTTCAGGTTATCGAAATCCCCGGACACGGCCGCCGGTTAGGTCCCGGATTTTAGAATTTTTCGTTTCAGCAGCGCTCTGGCTTCCTGCAAAACCTCAAAATCTGCAAAGGCATTTTTTGGCACCAGGAAAAAAGAGCGGCTGTTAAAATAAAGATGAAAGAAAAAGGGCGTTTCCAAGAATGTACTCAGGTCTTCCCAGGCCCAGGCAACAGAACCTTTTTCTGTTTGCAAAACCAATCCTTTCTCGTTAAACTCCATGCTGAAATGATCCTGGAAAGTATGCGCTCTTCTGTACACACTCAAAGGCAAGACGGTCCAAAAGGTTATCAACAGGATAAACCAGAGCACGGAAAACAGCACGAAGGACAGGGGTTGGATCTTGTGCATATAAAACAATACGGCACTCAGGATAGTAAACAGGTTTACAATAATCAGCAATGTTTTTATTTCAGGTCTGGAAATAAAATGGTAGCGGAGTGCACTCATCACTTGCTTTTTTTCGTATTCGAAATGAATGACCATCTTAGTGGAGGATAGAAAGGGTATAAAATAAAAAATCAATCAAGGCATTTCATGGCAGTACAATGGTTTCACAATGTACTAAGAAGCGCCTTGATTGATGGAAAGCGGGGGGAAGATTTTTATTTCATATCCCTGCAACGCGTGTAGTGGTTGTTGGCAGCCTGATAGGGTGTAACAGAACTGCTGCAGGAGTACAACAAGGTTAAGAGCAGTGCAAGGGCCAGGATCTTTTTCATGGTTTTCATTTGAGGTTATTAATTAACGATTCAGGGTACTAAAAATTGCTGTAGAATAGTCCAATTTCCCTGCCAAACTGAGGGAATATTTCCCGGTTTGGGAATCTTTCGGGGAGATCTATCTCTCACCCCTTCCCTTTTTTTTATTCTGTAAAAACCGCCTGAGGCCTATTGCCAGCCCCGGTTCGCGGGGCAGATTTATCCGACACTCCAGGACTTTACACAAAATAAAGATCCCCTTATAGAAATAAGGGGATCATGGTTAAGTAAAACCGTCCAAAGTATCTTTAAGAACTAGCTACAGCCCATGCTGTTTCCGCAGTTCAGGCATTTATAACAGGTTCCGCTGCGGATCGTGATATGTCCACAGGTGTTGCAGGCAGGGGCATCACTTTGCATGCTCTTGGCCGCAGCGTTTACGGCACTCATACCCTGGTCCCCGCTCATCTGTTTGTTGCTGGCCTTGGGCTGGGTATTTGAAAGGGATGCCGAAGGTTTTGCAACAATCCTAACCTCGCTTAATGCGGGCGTTTTTTTTTCTGATTCCGGTACAACCTGTGAAGGCAGGTCCCAATCTGCTGTACCGGTATTCATTACTTCAGGCTTATCGAGCACATGAACCAGATCGGTTCTTCCCAAGTATTCATAAGCCATTGAGCGGAAAATGAAATCCACGATGGAAGTGGTACTCTTGATATTGGGATGATCCACCATTCCCGAAGGTTCGAAACGGGTGAACACAAATTTCTCAACAAATTCTTCCAGCGGTACGCCGTATTGCAGTCCGATGGAAATGGCAATCGCAAAACAGTTCAGCATACTGCGCATGGTAGCCCCTTCCTTGGCCATATCGATAAATATTTCTCCCAGCGTTCCGTCGGCGTATTCTCCCGTTCTCAGGAAAATCGCCTGTCCGTTGATTTTCGCCTTTTGTGTATATCCCCGTCTTTTTGCCGGCAGGGTTCTGCGTTCGACGATGGTAGCGAGTTCCCGTTTCAATTTGGTATCGGGGGAGGACTGGACCCGTTTCTGCACTTCCAGGAGTAATTCCTGTACCGTCAGCTGACTCATGTCCACGATATGGGGTTCCATGGCTACCGGGGGCTCATTGGAAAGGGTTGGTTTGATTTCTTCTGTTGCATCCGCTTTTTTCTTTTTGTCTGATTTGTTGCTCAGCGGCTGGGAGAGTTTGGAGCCATCTCGGTACAGGGCGCAGGCCTTCAGGGCGAGCTTCCAGCTGAGCAGGTAGGCATCGGCTATTTCTTCGATGCTCGCTTCATTGGGCAGGTTGATGGTTTTTGAAATCGCACCGCTGATGAATGGCTGTACAGCGCTCATCATCCGGATATGACCATGGGCATGAATAAACCTTTCTCCGATTTTCCCACATTTATTGGCGCAATCGAAAACTGGCAGGTGCTCTTTTTTCAAATAACTCGCTCCTTCCACGGTCATCGTTCCGCAGATATAGTCATTGGCTTCGGCGATTTCTTCGTCGGTGAATCCAAGAGCTTCCAGCAGGTTCCATTCGAAATTATAATATTGTTCCGGCTGGAATCCCATGCGTTGCAGGCATTCTTCCCCCAGATTGTATACGTTGAAAACAAATCCAATTTCAAAGGCAGAAGCTACGGCAGAATCCAGTTTTTTTATTTCCTCGGCAAAAAATCCTTTTTCACTCAAGGTCTGGTGATTGATATGGGGTGCTCCAGCGAAGGTGCCAGCGCCGACAGCATATTTTATGATGGAATCAATTTCTTTCTCAGGATATCCCATGTTTCGCAGGGCAGCCGGGACCGACTGGTTGATGATCTTAAAATAACCGCCACCGGAAAGTTTTTTGAATTTCACCAGGGCAAAATCCGGCTCAACACCCGTGGTATCACAGTCCATGACCAGGCCGATGGTTCCAGTAGGGGCGATCACGGTGGACTGCGCGTTGCGGTAGCCATATTTTTCACCCAATTGAACCGCATCATCCCAAGCCTTGGTGGCGGATTTCAGCAGATAATCCGGGCAATATTTTGCCTTGATCCCCTGGGGCTTGATTTCCAAAGATTCATACTCGTCTGCATCATAGGCTGCCAGGCGGTGATTGCGCATTACGCGCAGCATGGCTTCCCGGTTTTCTTCAAACTTGGGAAAGGGTCCCATGGTTCTGGAAATCTCCGCGCTGGTTTTGTAAGAAATACCGGTCATGATCGCACTGATGGCGCCGGCGATGCCGCGGGCCTCTTCGCTGTCATAGGGAATGCCCATAACCATGAGCATGGATCCCAGGTTGGCGTAACCCAGACCGAGGGTCCGGTAGTCGTAAGACAATTGCGCCACTTCTTTGGAAGGAAATTGCGCCATCAGCACCGAAATTTCAAGGACCGTTGTCCACAGACGACAACTGTATTCAAATCCTTCCACATCGATCACATTGGTGGTTTCGTCATAGAACCTGCGCAGGTTTACGGAAGCCAGGTTACAGGCCGTGTTGTCCAGAAACATATACTCGGAGCAGGGGTTGGAAGCCCGGATACGGCCACCATGGGGGCAGGTATGCCATTCATTGATAGTGGTATCGTATTGGGTACCCGGGTCAGCACAACGCCATGCAGCGTACGAAATCTGGTTCCAAACTTCCTTGGCAGGAATCTTTTTCATGATCCTTCCATCACTTCTTGCTTTCAGCTCCCAGTCCTCATCGTTTTCCAGTTTTTCAAAAAATGAATTGGGGATCCTGACGGAGTTATTCGAATTCTGTCCGCTAACCGTCTTATAAGCTTCTCCTTCATAGTCGCTGGGATAACCGGCTGCAATCAACGCACCCACTTTCTTTTCCTCTTCCATCTTCCAGTTGATGAAATCCATAATCTCGGGATGATCCAGGTCTAGGCAGACCATTTTAGCAGCCCGGCGGGTGGTGCCACCCGATTTGATGGCACCTGCAGCGCGATCGCCGATTTTCAGAAAACTCATGAGTCCGCTGGATGTACCGCCGCCACTGAGTTTTTCTCCTTCGCCCCGGATGTTGGAGAAATTAGTTCCCACCCCCGATCCGTATTTGAATATGCGGGCTTCGCGAACCCATAGGTCCATGATGCCGCCATCATTTACCAAATCGTCTTCCACACTTAATATAAAACAGGCATGGGGTTGGGGGCGTTCGTAGGCTGAAGTGGATTTCTTCAGTTGACCATCGTTCTGATCGACAAAATAATGGCCCTGCGGCTTACCGGAGATGCCATAACTTTCAAACAAGCCGGTATTGAACCATTGGGGGCTGTTGGGAACACAGGCCTGGTTTAGAATGGAATAAACCAGCTCCTCATAAAATACCGTGGCGTCCTGTTCGGTTGCGAAATAACCGTAACGGACACCCCATACTTTCCAGCAATTGGCCATTCGGTGGGCTACCTGTTTAACCGAGGTTTCCCGGCCCAGGCTGCCATCTGGCTGGGGAACACCTGCTTTCCTGAAATATTTCTGTGCCAGGATATCGGTCGCAATCTGGCTCCATCCGCTGGGCACCTCTACATTCGTCATTTCAAATACGATCTCTCCGGAGGGGTTACGGATCACGGAACTTCGGTAGTCATATTCAAATTGATCAAATACGGAGATATCGTCCCGGGTATAGCGTCGGGAAAATTGCAAACCGTTCGCAGATTGCGTATGACTGGCCATGATTATTAAAAACTTTGTTTGTTAAGAAAAGATTAATGCGTGAGCAGGAATCGAAAGTATTTTTTCATTTTGAATTTTCCTTCTCCTGTTTTTCCACAGATGGGGAAAAGATTGGTTGATAAATCATGTATCGCAGTCTGGTATTCACTGTTCTGATTTATACACAAAATTTGGGGCCTTGTTCACAATAAAAGTTTTGGAGAAACCCGAATAATCGATTACCTGCACCTTCTGGTATAACGTTTCGGAAACCCGGAAAGTTTTCGCACATTTGTAAGGTAATCAATCACATGAAGGACGCGATCTACCATGCCTTACTGCAGAAGAAGAGAACCCGGCGCAAGTCCTTCGCTCTGTTGATTGACCCCGACAAAGTAGATGAAGCCAGAACCGATACGCTGGTGGAACTGGCAGTGAAAGCCCGGGTGGATTACCTTTTTGTAGGTGGGAGTCTGGTGGTAACCGACCAGCTGGATCAGGTGGTCAAACAAATCAAAGACCGGTGTAAAATTCCCATTATCCTCTTTCCCGGAACCCCTTCCCAGGTGTCCCCCTTTGCAGATGCCCTCCTTTATTTGTCCCTGATTTCGGGCAGAAATGCCGACCTGCTGATTGGTCAGCACGTGGTTTCTGCCGCAGCAGTCCGCAAAAGTGGGTTGGAAATCATGTCAACCGGATATATCCTCATAGACGGCGGCGCCCCGACCACGGTCTCCTATATCACCCATTCCTTACCCGTTCCGGCCGATAAAAACGAAATCGCCCTCTGTACCGCCATGGCCGGTGAGATGCTCGGTATGAAACTGATTTATATGGATGCCGGTAGTGGGGCGAGAAAACCCATTGCTACTGAAATGATTGAACGGGTTGCTTCCGGTATCGAAATACCCCTGATCGTTGGCGGCGGCATTCAGGATCCTGAAAAAGTATATCTCAATGCGCGGGCCGGCGCCGATCTGATCGTAGTAGGAAATGCAGTGGAAAAAAATGCTTCTCTGCTGGCTGAAATGGTCAGCGCACTTCATTCCGTTTCCGTCCAGGAGCGTTAGGACCGTTTACCTAAATTTAATCGGGGAATTTGCAAAAAAGCTGTTACTTTGTCTGGTTAACAACTATAAAGTCATCTCCATTTTGTCATGAAATGAAAAAAAACTCGCCCATATCAATCCTCTCTGGAGTGATATTGCACGCTTTCAACAAGCGTGGGGTTTTTGTAACGCCTGTTTGCGTTATTTTTTCTGTTCGTCCCATTCCCTTTTGGGTACGACGTTGATATTTCCTATCCATAGTTTTCCGTTGCCAGGATCTATGCCCGTAGCCAGCCGGCGTTAACATTCAATGACTCCGTCATTGGTATTTATTTATCTCAGCACTTATTTCAATGGAACAAGAACAAAAGTTCACAATACAAATCGCAAATGCCTCCCACCAGGATTTCGCGCAGATTATATGCGACGAGATGGAATCCTCAGCCAAAGCCCGGGGAACGGGCATTGCCAAAAGGAGTCCCGATTATATCAAGGAAAAAATGCGCGAAGGAAAAGCCGTGATTGCTTTTACAGAAGACGGTATTTGGGCAGGATTTTGTTATATCGAAACCTGGAGTCATGGGGAATATGTCGCCAATTCCGGGCTGATCGTCGCCCCCAGTTTCCGGAAAAGCGGCCTGGCAAAAAACATCAAAAGAAAGATTTTCGATCTCAGCCAGAAATTATATCCGGGGGCAAAGCTTTTTGGACTCACGACCGGTCTGGCGGTCATGAAAATCAACTCTGACCTGGGGTATGAACCCGTTACCTATTCGGAACTTACCCAGGATGAAGCCTTCTGGGCGGGTTGTAAGAGCTGTGTGAATTATGAGATCCTGATGAGCAAAGAAAGAAAAAACTGCATGTGCACGGCCATGCTTTATGATCCCAAAGAACACAAACCCAAGGAAGAAGCAGCAAAGGATTTTGTGCAACGCAGCAAACTTTATGAACGCTTCATGAAGATCAAACAATGGAGTTTGCTGAAAAACCTGCTGCGCAAGGAAAAAGTGGACATGATCCTGGCAGAACTCGGACTGACCAAACTTGCTAAATTCAAAAAAGAAAAGCTGGCTAAATAATTACGCCGATGAAAAAGGATAACAATAAAGTTGTTTTAGCCTACAGTGGCGGTCTGGACACCACTTATTGCGCCATCTATCTTAAAAAAATCCTGGGGTTGGAAGTGCATGCCCTAACCGTCAATACGGGGGGGTTCAGCCAGGAAGAGTTATCGGCTATTGAAAAAAGAGCGACGACTTTGGGCGTATCCTCGTTTCGATCTGTGGATGTCACCCAGGAATATTATCAATCTTGCATCCGCTTTTTAATTTATGGAAATGTCTTAAAGAATGCGACCTATCCCCTCAGCGTCAGTGCCGAAAGGATGGTGCAAGCCATAGCGGTAGCCAAATATGTGGAAGAGACCGGTGCCTCCTATGTAGCCCATGGCAGCACGGGGGCAGGAAACGATCAGGTGCGTTTTGACATGGTATTTACCGGCATGGTGCCGGATGCAAAAATATTGACGCCAATCCGAGATCTGAAGCTGAGCCGCGAGCAGGAAATTGAATTCCTCCGGGAGCAAGGCGTGGAAATGAATTTTGAAAAGGCAAAATACAGCATCAACAAAGGGCTTTGGGGAACTTCCGTGGGTGGCCGCGAAACGTTGAATTCAAAAGACTACCTGCCCGAGGATGCCTGGCCCACGCCGCTGACGCAGACCGAACCAAAGAAGATCTCCCTGAATTTTATCCGGGGAGAACTCCGGGGCATCGGAGATAAAAATTTTGAGCATCCCGTGAGTGCCATCCAATATCTTCAATCCATTTCTCAACCCTATGCCATCGGAAGAGATATTCACGTGGGAGATACCATTATCGGTATCAAGGGCCGGGTTGGATTCGAAGCAGCGGCACCCCTGATCATCATCAAAGCACATCACTTGCTGGAAAAACATACACTGACCAAGTGGCAACTTTACTGGAAGGAACAATTGAGCAGCTGGTACGGAAACTGGCTCCACGAGGGACAAATGCTGGATCCCACCATGCGAAACATCGAGAAATTTCTGGAAGACTCTCAATCCACGGTGACGGGTAAGGTCTTCGTCACACTGGAACCCTACCGTTTTACAGTAACCGGCATCGAAAGCGTCCACGATCTGATGAGCAGCCGATTTGGATCCTACGGGGAAATGAACAGCGGCTGGACGGGTGAGGATGTGAAGGGATTTGCGAAAATTTTCGGAAATCAAACGGCCATATTTCACAAAATTAACGAAGACGGCAAAAGGCAACCATGAAAAAAATCAGGATTGGTATAACAGGAGGCGCCGGATATACAGGAGGCGAACTGATACGGATCTTGCTGATTCATCCGCAAGCCGAAATCATATTCGTTCAAAGCCGCAGCCATGCCGGTCAGCTGCTCTCCTCCGTTCACCAGGATCTTTTGGGTGATACCGAACTTCTTTTTACCGATACTCTTTCAGAAAACATCGATCTGCTTTTTCTGTGTACCGGTCACGGGGAAACCAGAAAATTTCTATCAGAAAACCCATTGAAACCTTCGGTCCGGCTGATTGATTTATCGCAGGATTTCCGGCTCGAGTCCAACCACCGTTTCCCTGATTCGGACAGAACATTCATCTACGGGTTGCCCGAATTGAACCGTGCGTCCATTGCAAGGGCACAGAATGTTGCCAATCCGGGGTGTTTTGCAACGACCATTGAGCTGGGGCTGTTGCCACTGGCCAAACAGGGATGGTTAACCGAAGTGTATTGTACTGGAATTACCGGATCCACTGGTGCGGGACAAAGTTTAAATGCCACTTCTCATTTTTCCTGGAGGGCAAATAATATCCAGGCTTATAAAACACTAACCCATCAGCACCTGGCTGAAGTTAACCAGTCGCTGAATCAGTATCAGAATGGTTTCGGGAATGAAGCACTCCATTTTGTTCCCTGGCGGGGAGACTTTACACGGGGCATCTTCGTGAGTTCCCAATTAAAATCCCAACAAAGCCTTTCGGAATTGACCGCGTTATACAAAGAATTTTACGGGAGCCATCCATTTACCGAGGTCAGTGAAAGTCCTGTTTTTTTAAAGCAGGTGGTCAATACCAATAAATGTGTAATTCAACTGGAAAAACAAGGGGACCTGCTTGTCATACATTCCGTGACGGACAATCTGTTGAAGGGTGCCAGCGGACAAGCAGTCCAAAATATGAATCTGATGTTTGGCCTGGATGAGACCAGTGGATTGAAGTTTAAGGCAGCGTACTTCTAGGCAGCAGTTCAGAAATTATTGAAACCGAATAAAAATCGATTAGCGGGGTCCAAGAAAAAAATTTAGTGCCCAGGCTAAACAAAAACTACGAAAATGAAATTGTTTGATGTCTATCCGATAAACGACATTGTTGTCACCCGGGCTAAAGGCTCATACCTCTGGGACGAAGCAGGTCAGCAATACCTGGACATGTATGGTGGTCACGCTGTGATTTCTATCGGGCATACCCACCCGCATTTTGTGTCCAGGATCACCAGTCAATTAAACCAATTGGCCTTTTATTCCAACTCTGTCCGTATTCCCCTCCAGCAGGAGTTGGCCGATAAACTGGGAAAGGTCTCGGGAAAGGAAGACTACCAGCTTTTCCTTTGTAATTCTGGTGCAGAAGCCAACGAAAATGCTTTGAAACTGGCTTCTTTTCATACAGGAAGAAAAAAAATTATTGCCTTCAGTAAATCTTTTCATGGCCGGACTTCCCTGGCTGTTGCGGCTACAGACAATCCAGCCCTGATCGCACCGGTCAATCAAACCGATCACGTCGTTTTTCTACCCTTCAATGACGAGGCAGCACTCTCTGATTACTTCACTGCCCATGGCAAGGAGGTGGCTGCCGTGATCATTGAGGGTATCCAGGGAGTAGGTGGAATCAACATTGCCCAGGACGCCTTCCAGCAAAAAATCCGTTCGCTTTGTACAGAATATCAATCCGTATTCATTGCCGACAGCGTGCAATGCGGTTATGGTAGGACCGGACTGTTTTTCTCCCACGATCATGCAGGAGTGCAGGCCGATATATACAGCATGGCCAAGGGCATGGGGAATGGATTTCCGGTTGCCGGCATTCTGATTGCACCCTTTTTAAAAGCCAAACACGGCATGCTCGGGACCACTTTCGGTGGCAACCACCTGGCGTGTGCTGCTGCACTGGCCGTACTGGAAATAATTGAAGAAGAAAAACTCATGAAAAATGCCAAAACCATGGGGGAATTTCTCATGAGCCGACTTAAAAAAATAGAAGGACTTCAAAATATCCGTGGGAAAGGACTGATGATTGGTTTTGATGTAGAAGGCGAACTTCGGGATCTACGAAAAAATCTGCTCAACCATCAACACGTATTTACCGGCGAAGCAAAACCCAACACGATCCGCCTCTTGCCCTCCATGGCCCTGAGAAAAAAAGAGGCAGAGGAATTTCTCGAATCCATTGAAGAAGAAATTAACAACATGGTATCATCTCCTAAAATGGTTCACCCTGCATGAAAAATTTCATTTCCGTTTCTGATGTGGGCAATATGGATCAACTGATTGAAAAAGCCCTTCAATACAAAAAAAATCCCTACAGCGATCATCTGCTCGGACAAGGGAAAAAAATCGGACTTCTTTTCCTCAATCCCAGTTTGCGTACCCGGTTCAGCACCCAGGTAGCCGCATTGAATCTGGGAATGGAACCGCTGGTTTTCAATGTTGACAAAGAAGGCTGGGCGTTGGAGTTTGAAGAAGAAGCCATCATGAGCGGAAATACCGTAGAACATATCAAAGATGCGGCACCGGTACTTGGAAAATATTTTGACATACTCTGTATTCGCACCTTCCCTTCTTTGAAAAACAGGGAGGACGACTACAGTGAGTTGTATATTTCACAGTTTGTAAAATATGCGGGTATACCCGTCGTCAGCCTGGAAAGTGCTACCCTGCATCCCCTGCAAAGCCTGACCGATATTATTACCATTACCGAATGTCTGCAACAAACCAAGATCGTCAAACCAAAAATTGTTCTTACCTGGGCCCCGCATGTAAAACCTCTTCCCCAATGCGTAGCCAACAGCTTCGCACAGTGGATCAACGCATGGGGCAAGGCCGAATTTGTTATCACCCATCCGGAAGACTATGACCTGGATCCAAAATTTACCGGAAAGGCACGCATATTACACAATCAGGATGCAGCGCTCAAGGATGCTGATTTCGTATACGTCAAAAACTGGAGTACTTACCAGGACTATGGAAAAATGTATACCAACGACCCGGAGTGGATGTTGAGCAACGAACAATTGCTGTTGACCAACGAGGCGAAAATCATGCATTGTCTACCTGTGAGACGCAATGTGGAGCTGAGTGATGAAGTGCTGGACGGACCCAACAGCATCGTTACCCAGCAAGCAGGCAACCGGGTCTGGGCTGCCCAGGCTGTACTGAGTGAAATTCTTAAATCCCGGTGATGGAAACGCTTTACGTCATAAAAATCGGCGGAAACATCCTGGATGATGAAATGTTGCTCGAAGCGTTTCTCCATAAATTCGCCTCCCTCCCATCCCGGAAAATTCTGATTCACGGTGGTGGAAAACTGGCTACCCGGCTCGCCGAACAATTGGGTGTTCCCCAAAAGATGGTGGATGGACGCCGGATAACCGATCTTGAAACCCTGAAAATAGTTACCATGGTATATGCCGGGTATATCAATAAAAATGTGGTCGCCAAGTTACAATCCCTCCAGTGCCCTGCATTGGGGATCACGGGAGCAGACGGGAACAGTATCCTATCGCACAAACGAGAAACAGCGGGACTGGACTATGGTTTTGCCGGAGATGTGGACAAGGTGAATGCGGGGTGGTTGTCGCAAATGCTCGAGCAGGGTACCGCCCTGGTGGTGGCTCCGATCACCCATGACGGAAAGGGACAGTTGTTGAATACCAATGCCGATACCGTTGCCCAGGAAATTGCCAAAGTCCTCGGATCTCACTACGAGGTTACACTCATTTATGGTTTTGAAAAAGCGGGTGTCCTGCTGGATCTGGAAGATGATCAATCCGTGATAAAAAAACTGGACGCTACCTATTACGGGCAATTAATGCAATCCCAAAAAATATTCGCAGGCATGATACCCAAACTGGATAATGCTTTTATGGCCATCCGTGAGGGTGTAAAAAGAGTAATAATCGGAAAAGGAGAAGAACTCGACCTGCTTTTAACCGGAAAAACCGGCACAACCATCACCCATGAATAAAGAGTCCATAGAACCCCTTCAGTCAGGCGCCATAACCCTTTTAAAGGAACTGATCGCCACCCCGTCATTTTCCAAAGAGGAAAACGACACGGCCGAACTTATCTGCGCTTTTTTTGGCCGCCATGATATTCCTTTCTCACGGGTCGGCAACAATATATACGCCAGAAATAAAAACTACCACCCGTCCCGGAAGAGTATTCTTCTGAACTCCCACCACGATACGGTGAAGCCCAATAAGTCTTATAGCATGGATCCTTTTACGCCTGTTATAAAAGATGGGAAACTATATGGATTGGGCAGCAATGATGCGGGAGGCTGCCTGGTAAGTCTTGCCGCCGTATTTCTGTATTTCTATGATCATCCGGATCCAAAACACAACATCGTTTTTGCCGCCAGTGCCGAAGAGGAAATCAGCGGTGTCAATGGCATCGAGCTGGTGCTACCTTTCCTGGGACAAATTGATTTTGGTATTGTAGGCGAACCGACCAAACTGGAAATGGCGGTTGCCGAAAGGGGACTGATGGTGATCGATTGTGTGGCGTCCGGACGTTCGGGGCATGCGGCCAGGAATGAAGGAGAAAATGCTTTGTACAAGGCCATAGAAGATATTGAATGGATAAGAAATTTCAGGTTCCCAAAAAAAAGTGACCTTTTGGGAGAAACGCGCATGAGTGTGACGGTTATAGACACAGAAAATAAACAGCACAATGTGGTGCCTGCTCAATGCCGGTATGTGATAGACGTTCGAGTTAATGAGCTCTACAGTTTCGAGGAGATTCTGGATTCATTAAAAGAAAATTTGAAAAGCAGTTTTAAACCGCGGACAACCCGGATGAAGTCAACTTCTATTCCACTGGATCACGCTTTGGTAAAGTCTGGTATCCGGCTGGGAAAGGGATATTATGGCTCGCCCACGACTTCCGACAAGGCCCTGATGCCTTTTCCTGCTTTAAAAATGGGACCCGGCGATTCTGCCAGAAGTCACACGGCAGATGAGTATATTTATATTGACGAAATCAAATCGGGTATCACTACCTATATAGATCTGTTGGATGAGTTTATTTAATCCTGCTTCAAAGCATAAAGGGTGGCAATAAGTTTCGGCCTATGAAAAAAAGCCATCACATTGAATGGTCAATTTTTAATACTGTTACATGAAACTCTGGGATAAAAAAGGATCAGACATCGACCAACAGATAGAAGCATTCACGGTTGGACGCGATCCGGAATTCGACCTGGTATTGGCAAAATACGATGTTCTCGGATCCATGGCGCATGCCAAAATGCTGGCTTCCGTCCATATGTTGGATCCGGCCGAAGCCCAATCCATTCAAGAGGAGCTTGAAAATATTCAAATGGAAATCAATCAGGGAAGTTTTCGGATCGAACCAGGTGTGGAGGATATTCATTCACAAATTGAACTCAACCTGACCCGGAAGATAGGGGAAGCCGGCAAGAAAATTCACAGCGGCAGGAGCCGCAACGATCAGGTGGCTGTGGACATTAAATTATTTCTACGATCGGAAATTCTGGAGTTGACCACTGCCGTTAGAAGCCTTTTCGAGCTATTGATTTCACTGAGTGATCGTTACCGTCATGACCTGCTCCCCGGTTATACCCATCTTCAGATTGCAATGCCCTCCTCTTTTGGACTTTGGTTTGGTGCCTATGCTGAAAGTTTAATTGACGATTTGGAAATACTGGCGGGTGCCTACCAGGTGGTGAATAAAAATCCTCTGGGCAGTGGTGCCGGATACGGTTCTTCTTTCCCGTTAAACAGAATGATGACCACCGAAACACTCGGTTTCAATAGCCTTCATTATAATGTGGTCTATGCGCAAATGAGCCGGGGAAAAACCGAAAAATTGGTAGCCTTTGGTCTTTCTTCCCTCGCTGCAACCCTTTCCCGACTGGCCATGGATGCATGTTTATATATGAACCAGAATTTCGGGTTTATTTCATTTCCCGATGCACTTACTACCGGAAGCAGCATCATGCCGCACAAAAAAAATCCGGACGTCTTTGAACTCATCCGGGGTCGTTGTAACCGCATTCAATCCATTCCCAATGAACTCAGTCTTTTGATGAGCAACCTGCCATCGGGATACCACCGGGATATGCAGCTTACCAAAGAAATTTTATTCCCCGCCCTTACGGAATTAAAATCCTGCATTGACATGACCGTCCTCATGCTTTCCCATATACAAGTAAAAAAAGACATCCTCCTGGACGAAAAGTATCAATACCTTTTTAGTGTGGAAGCCGTCAATGAACTGGTCAATCGGGGTATGCCTTTCCGGGAAGCATATAAAACCATTGGAGAACAGATCAACCAGGGTAAATTTTCTTTTGATCAGTCAAAACCGCTGAAACACACCCACGAAGGGAGTCTGGGAAATTTAAATCTCACAGAAATCAGCCGGGAAATGGAAAAAGTGCTGGCAAAATTTTAATTTACTTGTATTCCATTGGGTTTGAGCCAGACCGAGCGCAACTTAAACTGATCGGGTGTGGCTGTCTGAGAAAATTCCAAAACATTGTATTTATTGATAGGGCATTTTAACTGGGCTGCTTTTAGCTTTATCGTATCCTGGATGCCCTCGCCATTTTTTCTTGCCACTTTTACGACCAGTTCTTTGCCTGCACTCGCCTGAAAATCTGCCAGGAAAATCCTTTCCGGCAGGGCAACAAAATCTTGCCCGTTTACTGAAATGATTTCGTCCCCTTCGTGGTATCCCAATGCCCTTCCCATCGCGTCCATGCCAGCCGTATCGACGACTACGTACCTTTTTGAGTCGGGGTTATAATGCCTTTTAAACCCTCCGATGGTAAAAAGGCTGTCCTTGGTTTCCAAAACGGGTATCCAATTTACCCCGACACTTTGAAAGACTTGGTCCAACGGAAGGGGCTGATTGCCTGAAACATATTGCTCAAGGAATTTCTTTATTTCAGGAAAGGTCAACTTCCCGATCTCTCCAAATAACTCCTCGTCCTTAAACCCTTTTTGTTTACCGTATCTAAGCGATAGGTCTTTCATCATATCGACAAATCCATATTTTCCTCCCGACAATTGCAGCAATTTTATATCCAGGCACATCGCAATCAGGGCACCTTTTTCATATACATTCTGGAATTGATTTTTATAGGTGTTCACTACTTCGCTACTCATCCGGGTAAATGGAACCGTGTCGTTATAATATGTTCTGGATGAAGTGATCATTTCACTAAGCCGGTTCAACAATTCCTGGGGAGAAATCAATCCGTATTTTTCCTGAACCATATGGGCATGGTACTCCGTTGATCCTTCATATAACCACAAATGCTCGGACATATCAGGTTCGGCAAAATTAAAATATTGAATTTTATCGGAATGAATGCTGAGTGGGGTTATGATATGAAAAAATTCATGCGCAGCATCATCTACGAAATCATTGCCCAGTTGAGCGGAATCCCGTTCGCTCATATAGTACAATGAGCTGTAGGAATGTTCCAGCGCCCCTTCCGAACCAGACAAACTGGGTTTGTCGGAAAGGAAAATAATAAAGGCGTATTTATCAACCGGCAATTTTCCTCCGAGATATTTGGTTTGCGCTTGCAACAGGCTGCTTAATTTCCGGGCGATGAAACCCGAATTGATGATTTTGTTGGGAGAATACACAGAAACCAGCACCTTGGACTTACCGATCGCAATGACAGTGGTATCCGGAATGTTGTACATGATCGGATTGTCTACTATCCGGTTATAGTTCTCGGCAGTGAATCTATCCTGGGTTGGACTGTTGTTTTCATCAGTCAGGGCTGTGCTCCCATACATCTTGACCGGATGGATAACGGTAAGTTGATAGGGAATATCCTTCATGTTTTCGAAGTACCCCAGGAAACAGTGCAGGTTGATGACAAAAACGGTGTCCTTTTGTATATCACTACCGCCTGGCTCAAAAACGACCTGGTCCGTGAGCCGGTCGTCGTAGGTATCATTTACCTGATAAACAATTTTAAAAAGTTTATTGGCATGTGCAATCTTCCAGCTGTTGACGTCCGCCCTTTTAACCGGCAGCATATGTCCATTTTTGTCGAAGGCTTCAAAATGCTCCACATACCGTCCAAAATCATCGATGGAATACATGCCGGGGACGATTTTGGGAATATGATAGGTGATGGACGTCCCGTCAACGGGTGGCGTCCTCAATTCAACTTTTAGCCGGTCATTTTGAACCCGGTTTAAATCCAGGGTAAACCGGTAACCCTTGAATGGTCCTTTTTGCGCTATAGAAGCCATTGCGATAAAAATCAGTACGGAAAGAAACGGCAATTTTTTAGTCATAAACAAATCACTGAATTCAATTTTATTATAAGCTGGTTAAAACAGGTAGAAAACACATCAGCCAAAGACGGGATTTGGTAATTTTGTAAAAAAATGCCATGTCATTTCACAAATTTAACCGGATTCTCCTGCCAGCGCTGATCCTGTTTTGTTTGAAAGGCGCCACGCAAACACCTGCAGAACAGAAAAAAGCCGATGCCTATGCCCAGCTGAAAAGCTGGATTGAGTCAAAAAAATTCCGCTTCAAAGCGCAGTCTGCCACGCCTCAGCGCGGAAGGACCATTAACCTCACGACTGAATATTTTTTACAAATCAATAACGACAGTCTTAGCGTTGAATTGCCTTACTACGGCCGCGCTTATTCACCCTCCTACCCTGGCACCAATTCGCCCCTGTCTTTTAAATCAACCCATTTCAGTTACGTGGCCGACACCTTAAAAAAAGGCGGCTGGAATATTCAGATTCTACCCAAAGACAATACGGATGTCAATAAAATCAATCTGGAAATAACCACGAGCGGATATTGCACTGTCCGGGTATCCAGCAACACCCGCGACATGATTTCCTTTTACGGAACCATCGCCCAATACGGTATGCGCTGATCTTAATTTTTCACTCGGACGGGTGTCTGTTGTCCGGAAATGATATTGCCTGCACTTAGGGCAATGGCCCGGATGATTTCTGTCATGTTTTCTAAATCCAGTGTTTCCAGGTCGTCCCCTTGAGTATGGTAATATGGCTCTGAATCCATTTTCGAGGTGCTGATGGTGTGTGCCGGAACGCCCAATTTGGCTAGAGAGGCATTGTCGGAACGCAGGAACAATGCCTGTTCAGGGTAGGGATCCGGATAAAAACGGAAGGAAGTACCCAGCAAATTTCCTTGCAGGATGGCGCCCATGTCTGACTTTTCGTATCCCGTAATATAAGCACTGTTTTTGCCCCACCGGCTTTGTGTTCCGATCATTTCTATATTGAACATCGCCACTATTTTATTCGGATCGATTTTCGTCGCAAAATAGGCTGAGCCAAATTCGCCAATTTCCTCTGCGGTAAAGGCCGCGAAAACAAGGGTCCGTTCGTTGCTCCGATGTGTAATAAAATAATTGGCGAGCGCGATAATAGCCGTTGTTCCGGACGCATCGTCGTTGGCGCCATTGTATATGGAGTCGCCCGATGCATCGGGTTGGCCTATTCCAAGGTGGTCGTAGTGCGCAGAAAAAACTACCCATTCTTCCGGTCTTGATTTACCGGGAATCATGCCAATCAGATTGGTCAGAACCTGATTTTTAGATTTCTGCTCATAGTGTATTCTAAACTGTTTCGGATCCCAGGCAGTAAGGATAAAAATCCGGTTTCCCACGCTCCTAAACTGTGGCATATGGCGGCTTGCCAGTCTGGTAAATCTTTTGATCAAAGAAGTATCTACCAGCAGAATTACATTTTCTTTTGAATTCATATACCTGGCATAGGCAGCCGTGAATTCATCAGAAGTTTTTACAATGATTTTCCTATAGTGGTCTTCCGCTCCAATGTTCAAAGAGTTCTCTACGGAAAAGACCACGATGTTTTTTTTGTCTACCGGCGATCCGTCCAGCGTGGCCGTTACGGATACGGATTGGGGATCGACCATAGAGAAGGACTGGTCAAAACCGGCGTATCCCGTCAAGGGAACCAACCCGGCTTTTTTGAATTCCTTTTCGATAAAAGAAGCGGCTTTTTCAATACCCGGCGTAAATACTTTTCGTCCCTGCATATCATCGGAGGCCAGGGTCTGTTCGATCCTGTGGACTTCGGGCTGGCTTATGACGGGAATCGATTGAGACAGGGCGCATAAGGAAGTCACCAGCAATCCTGCTACAAGGAATAAGCGCATGGGTTGTCGGATTAGAATTATAAGCTCATCATTTCTTTGAACTTGACCGTCTGGCGGCGGCTTACTTCAATCTTCTCCCCTCCTTTGAGTTCGAGCAGGAGACCACCATTAAAATACGGTTCTATTTTTTCAATGAGACGCAGGTTTACGATGTGTTTGCGGTTGGCCCGGAAAAAAACTTTTTCATCCAACCGCTCTTCCAAGGCGTTCAAGGATTTTAATATAAGCGGTTTGTGTGTGCTGAAATAAATTTTCGCATAATTTCCAACGCTTTCAAAAAGTCTTATATCGGCGAGCTTGACAAACCAGCATCTTTCGCCGTCTTTCACAAATACCTGATCACCCTCGTGCAACATGCTTTTGTTGACGGCAATCTCATCGTCGCTGCTACCTTCCCGATCGCGGTTTTCTTCAAGATGCAGTTTATGCAAAGCATCTGCGAGCCTGCGCGGTTCCACCGGTTTTAACAGATAATCCAAGGCATTTACCTCGAATGCTTTCAAGGCATAATCGTCGTAGGCCGTCGTAAATATTACATCGGGTGCCTTGTCCAGCTCAGCCAACATATCAAATCCAGTTTTCCCCGGCATCTGAATATCCAGAAAAATAAGGTCTGGATTCAAGCTATCTATTTTTTCTATGCCTTCGTTGGCATTGGCTGCCTCGGCGATGATTTCGATTTCAGGGAATTCCTGGAGCAACTTTTTCAATTCGTTGCGGGCCAACCTTTCGTCGTCGATAATGACTGCTCTGATCATATGGATAATTTAGGTTAAAGGAATATGCAGCTCGGCTTCCACCATGTTTTCGGGAACTTCCCGGATATTAAAATTTGCTTGTTCCCCGAAAAGGAGATAAAGTCTGTTCCGGGTACTGGTCAAACCAAATCCGTCTTCACTACCAGATTTATTCAATCGTCCGGTATTTCGGATGACCAACTGATGATAGTGATCCTTCATCTGGGAAACGATCGTCACCGTTCCGCCGCTGACCTGTTTGCTGATGCCGTGTTTGATGGCATTTTCCACCAGGGTCTGCAACATCATAGGTGGGATCAGTTGGGTAAGGGTATTTTCAGCAATATCGTATTGCACCTGTAGCCGGTCTTCAAACCGGATATGTTCCAAGGCCAGATAATCCTTGACAATATTCAGCTCTTTTTCAAAGTGAACCGTCTCCTGTTTCTCGGTCTGCATGCTGCTGCGCAGGATATTGCTCAACTCGGTAATGGCCTTTCGTGCCCGCAGGGGGTTCTCATCTATCAGTGCCCGGATGCTGTTGAGGGCGTTGAAGATGAAATGAGGATTGATATGGCTTTTGATCGTTTTGAGTTCCAACTCTTTGACCAGCGCTTCCAGTTTGAGGGTATCCAGCTGCTGTTTTCTTGTTTTGGCAATATAGTGGAAGAAAAAATAGATCAGGGTCCAGGGAACGATGCACAACAGGTTTTCAACCGTCAGCAACAGAAAACGGTTAGAAAATTCCAGTTTATTGCTGGTCCGGGCCGGATCGATGAGGTTGATGACTGAAATCCGGATCATCGTATCCAATAAACAAATGACCAGGATCGCCAGGGAAAGCCTAAGCATGGCCTTTTCCACGGGCAGATTCAGCCATCCGGCATGATATATATACATCCTGAACAAATGAGTGGTAAATATGCCGGTCAACACATTGAGGCAGACTGCCATGAGGAAATGACTATCCACCCGGATTCCGAAAAGTATATTGATTAAAATGATGACCAGGGCAAGACTGCCCCACCCTCCAATCTGGAGCCACCAATAGTATTTACTCGTCTTTTGCAAAAGTTCAGCTATCGCAAATCTAGCCGATTAATCATCTTTTTCTGCATTTTAAGTACTAATGGAGATTCCGGCCTTTTGGCGGTCGCCGGCCTCCGGGAAGGGAGATCAGGCCGTTTCAGCTGGCTATATCGTATGAAAAGGTTATTTTTACCTGTTTAAATGAACCAGATGGATCTTTTGCCGGGACCCCTTTTACAAACCATTTCATCACCGGAGGACCTCAAGAAATTGGACCGGGATCAGCTCCA
>JABDAN010000010.1 GCA_013289175.1 Bacteroidota bacterium | reverse complement strand
TGAAGTTTCAAAACAACCACCGCGGTCAATACTCACGTCGATGATCACACTTCCGGTTCGCATATTGCTGACCATTTCTTCGGTCACCACGACCGGCGTGCGTCCACTTTGGGAAGAAAGGGCTCCCACGGCTACTTCACAACTTTTTAATTGTTTGGAAAGAATGCGGGGTTCTATAACGGAGGTGTATATGCGAAAGCCAATATTGTTCTGCAGTCTCTTGAGCCTGGAAACGCTGTTGTCAAATACTTTTACCGAAGCACCCAACGCCAGCGCTGCCCGGGCAGCATATTCTCCTACAATTCCCGCACCGAGGATAATAACCTTGGTGGGGGGAATGCCGGAAATTCCACCCAATAAGACCCCCTTTCCATGATTGGAGGAACTGAGGTATTGCGCGGCCACGAGCATGACGGCGCCACCAGCAATTTCACTCATGCTGCGCACGATGGGATAACTGCCGCTTTCGTCTTTCAGATTTTCAAATGAAATGCCGGTTATGCGCTTTTCCATCATTTTTTGCAACAGCTCCGACTTCAGGGCCGATAAATGAATGGGAGAGATGATGGTCTGATTCATCTGCAAAAGGGGCAGGTCTTCCTCCACCACGGGGGCTGATTTGATCAGGGTCGGGCATTTATAGACTTCCGCCTTTTCGTAGACGATCCGGGCGCCGGCTTCACTGTAATCTTTGTCGCCATAATGGGCGGCTTCCCCCGCATTGTGCTCGATCATGACATCATGGCCATTGCTGACCAGCACACCGACAGCCTCCGGGGTAAGACCAATCCGGTTCTCCTGAAAGGCGGTTTCCTTGGGAACGCCGATCAGCAACATGCTGGATTTGGGCTTTACATCCAGGGTTTCTTCCAGGGTTTCGTAGCTAAAGGAAGTGCTGATATAGGGCTTGCTGTGTTGCGACATGTTGTAAGGACTTTGACTACGGCTCAGGTGGTAGACGCGGGAAGGGAAATTACAATTTTATCCTGAATTTTTCTGAAGAACTGAAGGCGCCTGTAATTTCCGGGTGTTTTCGTCCAGGGATTCCAGGGAAATGACCAAGGTCGTATCAGGAAAGATACCCGGAGCCCGGTCAGGCCATTCTACCAGGCAGATTTCACCGGAATACAGGCAATCTTCTATTCCCGCGCGCAGGGCTTCCTCCTCATCTTTGAGGCGGTAAAGGTCCATATGAAAGATCGTTCCTCCCCCGGGGTAACTGTATTCGTTGATGATGGAAAAAGTCGGACTACCCACGGGCTCCCGGACTTTTTTGGCCGCACAGAGCGCCCGGATCAAACTCGTTTTTCCTGCGCCCATTTTTCCCTGGAAAGCGTATATTTTTTTATCCGGAAAGGATTCCCAGAAAACCCGGGCCACTTCATCCAGTTCGGTCAGGGTAAAAATCCGTTCCATCCAACAAAGATAACTCCCTGTCTGTTCTTTGTAAAGACGATCGGACCGGCAGATTTGGGTAAATTTGCCGGCCCCTAAGAAATAAGCATGGAAACAGTTAACTGGAAGGTAGAAGGAATGAGTTGCAGCGCCTGTGCGCAAACGATCAATGGATTTCTGGAAAAAAAGGGCATGAAGGAAGTGCGCGTAAGCCTGACGGCAGGAGAAGCACAATTCCTAAATCTTCCCGGTGTACCCGAGCAGGAACTGAAGAAAGGCATTGAAAGCCTCGGTTACCGGGTTGCCGATGAATCCTCCACAAAAAAGCATACCAATAAGTTTGTCCGCTATTTGGCGATCTGCTTGCCGCTGACTTTGATCCTCCAGCTTCATATGCTGGGCGAGGGACCCTACCTCAACTGGATACACAATGCCTGGGTCCAGTTGGTCATTTGTCTACCGGTTTATATCACCGGCATGTATTATTTTGGAAGAAGTGCGATCAACAGCCTGCGCCAGGGATCCTCCAATATGAATGTGTTGATCACCCTGGGTGCAACGGCTGCATTTGTGTACAGTCTGAGCGGCACGCTGCAGGGCCTGGGTGAATCTTATATTTTTTATGAAACGGCCGCTGCCATCATCACGTTGGTATTTTTTGGAAATTATGTAGAAGAACGTTCTCTGCAGACCACCCAGCGGGCTTTGACCCGGTTGGTCAAGTCTCAAAAAGTTACCGCCCAAATGATCGCCTTTGATGACCAGCACCAGGAGATCCTCTTTCCGGTAGACAGCCTTCAGCTTAAATCCGGTGACCTGGTCTTGATCAGAACGGGAGAACAGGTTCCGGCGGACGCAAAAATTCTCTGGGGTGAGGGCCAGGTGGACGAAGCCATTATTACCGGGGAGAGTATGCCGGTAAACAAAAAACCCAAGGACCTGCTGATTGGTGGTTCTCTGCTGATGGACGGCAGTATAAAAGCACAGGTGACGGCCGCAGCCCGGGATTCGGTATTGTCTAGTATGATCGATCTGGTCAAGCGGGCACAAAATGATAAACCATCCATCCAGTTGCTGGCCGACAGAATCAGCGCAGTTTTTGTTCCCATTGTTGTCCTGATCGCACTGCTGTGTTTTCTGCTCAATTATTGGATACTGCATGATTTCGGTTCCTCGGTCATGAGAAGTATTGCGGTACTGGTCATCGCCTGCCCCTGCGCCATGGGCCTGGCCACACCGGCGGCCATTGCGGTCGGATTGGGTCGCGCTGCCAAAAACGGTATCCTCTTTAGAAAGGCCGACAGCCTGGAGCTCTTTAAACAAATCCGGCAGGTTGTTTTCGATAAAACGGGAACCCTGACTACTGGTGCATTCGATATTAAAGCCTATGAAATCAAGGGTGAAGAGATGGATGAAAAAGAATTCCAAAAAATCCTGTATTCTCTGGAAAAATATTCCAATCATCCCATTGCCCAATCCATCACCCGTCACTGGAAAACCCCGACCGAAACGCGATGGAAAAAAGTAGAAGAGATAAAGGGGATGGGTATGCAGTCAGTCAGTTTGACCGGCGACCAGTACAAAGCAGGATCTGCAGCTTTTACCCGTATAGAAAACCAGTCGGAGGAACATTCCATCTATCTGGTAAAAAATAACCGGCTAGTGGGGTGGGTGGATTTGCAAGATGAACTGAGAACCGAAGCCCAGGAGGTCATCCATTATTTTAAAAAAAGAAATATAAAAACCATTCTGCTCAGCGGCGACCGACTTCAAAAATGTCTTAACATTGCCAATACCCTTGGAATCGATGAGGTCCTCGCTGAACAGTCTCCCTTGCAAAAGTTACAACAGGTCGAGCGGCTAAATAAAATAACACCGACTGCCATGGTAGGAGACGGTATCAATGATGCGCCGGCCCTTGCCAAAGCAAGTCTTGGCATCTCCATGAGCGATGCCTCTCAGCTGGCTTTGCAATCAGCGGATGTGGTGTTGATGAACAGCGGAATAAAAAAACTGCCCCTAGCCATGCAACTCGGCTTGCACACTTTTGGCACCATCCGGCAGAATTTATTCTGGGCATTTTTTTACAATGTGCTGGCCATACCCATTGCCGGTTTTGGATTGCTTACCCCGGGTGTAGCGGCCGGTGCCATGGCGCTCAGTGATTTGGTGCTGTTGATCAATTCTTCGCGGTTATTTGTAAAAAAGCTACTGTAAATTGGAGGAGATTCAGACAAATGAACCGCAGCGCTGCTGAAGTTTTAAAGCAATATTGGAACTACGATTCTTTCCGGGACCTGCAGGAAGAAATTGTGCAGGCTGTTTGGGAAGGGCATGATACCCTGGCCCTGCTGCCAACGGGTGGTGGAAAATCCATCTGTTTTCAGGTTCCCACTTTGATGAAAGAAGGGCTCTGTCTGGTCGTCAGCCCTTTGGTTGCGCTGATGAAAGATCAGGTGCAGAACCTGCGCAAAAAAGGTATTACCGCCTTTGCGATCTATGCAGGGATGAGCCGAAAAGAGGTGATGGCTACTTTTCATCTGGCTGCCTCCAGCAACTGCCGGTTCTTATATGTCTCGCCGGAAAGGTTGGAAACGGATTTGTTCAAGGAATATTTACCAGCCCTGCGTGTGAGTTTGATTGCGGTGGATGAAGCCCATTGTATTTCTCACTGGGGTTATGATTTCAGACCACCCTATTTAAGGATTGCCGATATCAGAGAAGAATTGCCGGGTGTGCCTGTACTGGCCCTGACCGCCACCGCTACACCCCGGATCCAGGAAGATATCTGTCAAAAATTAAAAATGGTTCGCCCCAGGATTTATATCCAATCATTTTTGCGACCCAATCTCTCCTTGAGTGTCCACCAAACCAACACGGTCCAAAATAAAATGTTGGAAATCCTCCAGCGGCTTCCCGGTTGTTCCATTATTTATTGCCGCACCCGCAAAAGGACCGAGGAGGTCAGTGACCAGCTGAATAAACATGAGGTGAGCGCCGACTTCTATCATGCAGGACTTACCAGTGACGATCGCAGCGAAAAACAGAAAGCTTGGATGAAAAACTCCCTCCGGGTTATGGTATGCACGCATGCCTTTGGCATGGGCATCGACAAGCCCGATGTGCGACTGGTCATTCATGCTGACGTACCGGACAATCTGGAAAACTATTATCAGCAAGCGGGTCGGGCGGGTCGGGATGGAAAAAAATCCTATGCAGTTTTATTGTATCATGAAAAAATGCTGGAAGATTTAGAGGTCCTTCATAAAAGTCAGTTCCCTTCGGTGGATTACATCCGTAAGATTTATCAGGGTTTATCCAACTATCTGCAAGTTCCGTTGGGAACCCACGAGGTAGCTTATGGTTTTGATGTGCAGGATTTTTTAAAGAAATTTTCTTTTCAGTCTAAAATGGCCCAGGCTGCTTTGCAAGAGTTGCAACAGGAAGATTATATTACGTTGAACGATCCCATCTTTTTTCCGTCGACTGTTCATATTTTGGCTGACCGCGATCAGTTGAACCAGTTTGAAAAGGAGCAACCTTCTTTGGATCCCTTGATAAAAACCCTGCTTCGGACCTATTCGGGCATCTGTGACCATCCGGTTGCGATCCATGAAAAAGCACTGGCATTCCAGTTAAAAATTTCAGCGGAGGATGTCTTGAAAGGACTCATTGAGTTACACCGGTTTCAGATCGCCAAATACAATCCACAGAAAGAAACGCCGGAGATTTATTTTAATCGGCCGCGTTGTAAATCATCCGATATCCGGATTAACGAGCAGGCTTACCGACTCAGAAAAGAACAATTTTTAAAAAGGGTGGAAGGGATGATGGCCTTTGTCCGGACAACAGGCTGTCGCAGTGTCGCGATCTTGTCTTATTTTGGCGAACCTAACGCAACAGACTGCGGTATTTGCGACAACTGTGTAAAGAAGCAGAAAGAAACGTTAACCCAAACCAACCACCGCCCGTGAAATTATTTGCAGCCTTGTTTGTTCTTTTAGTGGCTTTTTACCCGTCTCGCAGCCTCGGCCAAAACTGGCAATGGGGTATAAAAGGCGGTTTGAGTTTACCCAACCTTTCTTCCTCGGGGGGTTCGGAGGTAAGCAGCGGATATTCGACGATTTCAGGACCGGATTTCGCACTGGTATCCTGTTACAAACTATCTGAAAAGTTTTCGATAGAAACCGGACTAGAATGGTCGACCGAAGGAGGACAAAAATCCGGTGTTCAGACCATCCCGGCCATTCCTGAATTGGCCCAATATTTCTCTCCCGGCACTCAATTTTTATATGCCAGTTTTTCCTCCACAGTCAGGCTTCAATACCTGATGTTGCCGGTTTTACTAAAATATTCCGTGAATCTGAGCAAATCGAATCGATGGAAATTATACGTGGATGGCGGCCTCTTCGGCGCCTACCTGGTAACCGCGACTGGTTCGGCAGCAGGATCAAGCCAGGTATACTACGACAAAGGAGAAACCCGGCCCGTAGGACCCGAGGTCGTCGATTTTGACAGCACCGGCAATATCAAAAATCAGATTCACCCTTTTAATTTCGGGGTAGAAGGCAACCTGGGGTTATTATACCAAATGAGTTCCACGTCGCTGTTCTTGGAAGGCGGTGGAAACTACGGATTCACCGATCTTCAAAAAAACAATTCAAACGGCGTTAATCACACAGGTGCCTTGATTTTCAGAATCGGGATCCTGTTTGAGTTGAAACCACATAGAAATTAACAATTAGGCTATACCGGCCAGTTCCAGACTTTTCTTTTTCAGTTTCCGGATTTCAACGTCTTCTATAATAGGTTCAGGTGTCAGAATCAGAGAGGTCTTGTTTTCACGCCACCAGTTTGAGTTTTGTAGTTCCTTAAATGACAAGACGCCGATCAGGTATTTTCGATCGCTTTCGGCATGCCATTCTTCGATCCATTCAAACTTATCTTTGGGAATAAAAAACCAGTCGTCGAAACTGATATAGGCTTTAATATAAAATTCGTCGGTGAGTTCTAGGGGAGCATGGTGGTAGAGTTTTTTATACTCATACCGGTATTGGTAACGCAAGGCCGACAAATCACTCAGTATCGCCGAAGCGGTGGGAAAACTGCCGGCGCCTTTTCCGTAAAAAAATTGTTTATCGGCAAATCCGCTTTCAATCACCACGCCGTTGTATTCATTTTTTACAAAACTCAGGTGATCGTCTGTTTTAACAAACTGGGGAAGCACAAAGGCCGCTACTTTACCATTCAGTAATTTTTTGGCCTGGCCCACCAGTTTGATTTCATAGTGTTTTTCCGCGGCCACCGTGGCATCGCCCGCCTGTATATGCTGGATACCGGTAAATACAATGTCATGGGGATTGGCTACAATGCCATAGGCATGTGCCAGCAGGAGTGCCCATTTATTTACCGCGTCAATGCCTTCCACATCCAAGGAGGGATCACTTTCGGCAAATCCCAACTGTTGAGCAAGCATGAGGGCTGCTTTGAAATCTAATTTTTCTTCAAACATCTTGGTAAGAATAAAATTCGTGGACCCGTTTACAATCGCCCGAAGGGAATGCAGCAGGTCATTGTCGTAGTACTCTTCCAAATTGCGGATCACGGGAATGGAAGCACAGGCGGCTGCTTCATATAAAAGAGAGCGATCGGTCGTTTTCTGCAGTTCCAGCAACGCTGCCAGGTGTTCGGCCAACATTTTTTTACTGGCACTCACCACATCCTTTCCGTTTTTCAATGCGGTAGAAACGATCTGAAAGGCCGGCTCGGTCTCATTGATTACTTCCACAATTACATTGATGTCCGGATTGTTTAGCAGTTCATCCCGGTTGGTGGTAAATAAATCTTCCGGCGCATTTCTTTTTTTCCCCGGATGTTTGATACAAACTTTTACAATATGGGCTTTCAGGGAAGGGGTCTGTTGCAAAATCCGGTACAGTCCTTCACCCACGACACCAAATCCGAATAGTCCAATCTTGAGTTGTTTATGTGCGTCCATATTCTATTCAACAATTTTCTAAATGATGCAAATATTTGGTTGACCTAACAATTGTATGGTCAAATGTGTTGCGAAGATCCGCTATTAAATCTTCTGCTTCTTCCAGGCCTACGGAAAGCCGGATGAGGCTGTCTTTGACACCCGCAGCCCGGCGGATTTCAGGAGGAATCGTCTTATGGGTCATTTCTGCCGAATGACTGATGAGACTCTTGATCCCACCCAGGCTCTCGGCAAGTTTGAATAAACGGGTGGAGCTCACAAAACGGCGGGCGGCCTCCAGGCTATCCTCTTTGAGTGAAAAAGATACGATGCCCCCATATCCCCGGGATTGTTTTTTTGCTATGTTATGATGGGGATGACCGGGTAAACCGGGATAAAAGACCTGATCCACTTCTGGCCGCTCTAGCAGGAATTCGGCGATTTCCTGGGCACTCGCGCAGTGCTGCTTCATACGCAGGGACAGGGTCTCCATCCCCCGGATTACCAGCCAGGAATCAAAGGGTCCCAGAATGGCTCCGGCGGCATTTTGGTAAAAGCGGATCTTCTCGCCGAGTTCTTCGGTAGCCGTTACCACCAGGCCAGCAATCAGATCACTGTGTCCCCCCAAGTATTTGGTAGCCGAATGCACCACGATATCAGCTCCAAGCAGGATGGGTTTTTGCAGGGCCGGCGAGGCAAAGGTATTGTCCACACAAAGCAGACATTTTCCGGCTTTTGCGATGGATGCAATCGTAGCAATGTCCGCAATTTTTAACGTGGGGTTACTGGGGGTTTCTATCCAGATCAGTTTGGTATTCTGATTGAGTGCAGCCAAGATATTTTCCGGATCGGCGGCATCCACGTAGGTTACCTGGATACCGAATTTTTTATAGACCTGCTCAAACAACCGGAATGCGCCGCCATAGATATCGTCCACAGCGATGATTTCATCGCCTGACTGGAGCAGTTTTAAAATGGCGTCGATGGCGGCAAGACCGCTGGCGAAAGCCAGACCCCGGGCTCCTTTTTCAAGCCCAGCGATCAGATTTTCCAATACCGAACGCGTGGGATTGTTGCTTCTGGCATAGTCATAGCCCTTGTGGACGCCGGGTGCTTCCTGTACAAAAGTGGAGGTCTGGTAAATGGGCACTGAAATCGCTCCCGTGAGTGGATCCACGGGAATGCTGTGAATAAATGATGTGGTCTCCTGCATAAAATAATCCTCCATTCCTTTTTTAAAAAGGTTTTTTTGGGTGAATAAAATATGCTTTCAAGAATTGACAGTGGAACTTCCTTTACGGGCGCTGAATGCCTGTAATAAAAAAAGCTCTTCCCGGTCAGAAGAGCTTTAAATATGTTGAATATTTTTAAGCTTGGATCTGACTTATCTGTACCGTTTTGAATAAATTCAAAACGGATGGAATTGGCACCTTGTCCCCCTTTCAGCGGGACAGGTTGTCAAGGCTTCACAGGGCCATTACCCTCAGCCTTTCTTGATAAGCAAATAAAGAACTGACCCAAAGATAGGGCGATCGGCCAGATTTAAAAATTATTTTTGGGAACAACCACCCCTGTACTTTGTTATTACCTTTATCGATTCCATTTTATTTATGATTGAAGAGAAAAATCCGATTCCTCGGATAGCGGAAGAAATGATTGAAGTTTTCGGAGCCCGGGTGCACAATCTGAAGAATATTGATATTTCCATTCCCAAAAACAAATTAGTGGTCTTTACCGGCATCAGCGGCAGCGGAAAGTCTTCGCTGGCTTTTGATACGATCTATGCCGAAGGCCAGCGACGGTATATGGAATCTTTTGGCGCCTATGCCCGGCAGTTTATAGGGGATATGGAACGCCCGGACGTCGACAAGATAATCGGCCTGAGTCCGGTAATCTCCATCGAACAGAAAACCACCAACCGCAATCCGAGAAGCACGGTAGGAACCGTTACGGAAGTATACGATTTTCTCCGGCTTTTATTTGCAAGGATTGGCCAGGCGTTTTCATACAATACCGGAAGACGCATGGTCAAATTCAGCGAAGAAGAGATCGTAGCAAATATTTTTCAGAAATTCAGTGGCAAAAAAATTTCCATCCTCTCTCCGGTGGTTCGCGGTAGAAAAGGACATTACCGGGAACTGTTTGAAGACATCAGAAAAAAAGGATTTGTAAAAGTGCGTGTGGATGGGGAAGTGAAGGATTTGGTAGCCAAGATGCAGGTAGACCGCTATAAAATCCATGATATTGAAGTGGTGATAGACCGGCTTGCCGTAACAGACGACCTGAAAACACGGATTAGCCAGAGTATTCAGTCTGCATTACAAATGGGCAAGGGATTGATGTTTTTGCTTATCCACGAAGGCAATAAAGTAGTCCAGTACAGCAAACAACTGATGTGCGATGAAACGGGCATCAGTTATGAAGAACCGTCACCGAATAGTTTTTCTTTTAATTCTCCCTATGGTGCCTGCCCCGTATGCAAGGGCATGGGGGCTGTATACCGAATCAGCCTGGATGCCATCATGCCGGATAAGTCCAAATCCGTCAACGAGGGGGGGATTGCACCGTTGGGCAGCGAACGGGATGCCTATACCTTCACTGCCGTCCAGAAGCTGGCACGGAAAAATAAATTCAGTCTGGATACCCCCATCGGGGAAATGCCGGCCAAAGCACTCAACCTGATATTATACGGAACGGCGGGGAGCGCTTCGGAAACAAGCCTGGAAATCGACGACACCGAAACTGCAACGGCCAACGCAGAATACGAAGGGCTCATTCCAATGCTGAAACGCTGGTTCAGTGCGGCCAGCACCGATTCCTTGCATGACTGGGTGGAAAAATACATGGAACTGAAGACCTGTGATGCTTGCGGGGGCGCCCGTCTACGCAAAGAAAGTCTCTGGTTTAGGATAGATGGAAAAAATATTGCCGATCTGAGCAACCTGAACCTGGATAAACTGGCCGGCTGGTTTTCGAACATTGAAAAAAGACTGGACAGCAAACAGAATTTGATCGCCAAAGATGTCCTGAAAGAAATCCGTGAACGCCTGCAATTTCTGCTGGATGTGGGGTTAACCTACCTTACCCTGAACCGTCCTACCCGAACCCTGAGTGGTGGCGAATCGCAGAGAATCCGGCTGGCAACCCAGATAGGATCCCAGCTGCAGGGGATTACTTATGTCCTGGATGAACCCAGTATCGGACTGCACCAGAGAGACAATCAGCGCCTCATCCTGGCGCTCCAAAACTTAAGGGATATCGGCAACAGTATTTTGGTCGTCGAGCACGATAAGGACATCATGATGGCCGCAGACTACCTGGTGGATATAGGTCCGAAGGCAGGATTTCATGGAGGAAGGATCGTGGCGGAGGGCAAACCCTCCCAGATGCTTCGACTCAATACCATTACGGCCGATTACCTCAATGGACACCGGCGTATTGAGCTGCCCGCAGAAAGACGGGTCGGAAATGGAAAAACACTGGAGATCAGGGGAGCCAGGGGAAATAATCTAAAAAATGTCGACGTGCAGTTTCCGCTCGGAAAATTTATTGTCGTGACTGGTGTCAGCGGCAGTGGAAAATCAACCCTGATCAACGAAACACTCTATCCCATTTTAAGCCATCATGCCTATGGATCCAAGGGTGTACCGCTGGAATATAAAAATATCAAGGGACTTGAAAATATCGATAAGGTAATTGAAATCGATCAGTCTCCCATCGGCCGGACGCCGCGCAGCAATCCGGCTACCTATTGCGGATTCTTTACGGACATACGGACCCTGTTTGCATCCATTCCGGAAGCCAAGATCCGCGGTTATACAGCCGGGAGATTTTCATTCAATGTCAAAAGCGGCCGTTGTGAAGTATGTGAAGGCGGCGGTATGCGGGTGATAGAAATGAATTTCCTTCCCGATGTATATGTGCATTGTGAGAAATGCAATGGCAAAAGATACAATCGTGAAACCCTGGAGATCCGTTATAAAGGCAAATCCATCAGTGATGTACTGGATATGACGGTCGACGAGGCAGTTGAATTTTTTCTGAATGTTCCCTATCTGTACAGGAAAATAAAAGTGTTGCAGGAAGTCGGCCTCGGGTATATCACCCTGGGACAATCAGCAGTAACCCTCAGCGGTGGTGAGGCGCAACGGGTTAAACTCGGGACCGAACTATCCAAACGCGAAACCGGAAAGACTTTTTATATCCTGGATGAACCGACAACCGGGCTTCATTTCGAGGATATCAGTCACTTGCTGGATGTTTTGAACAAACTGGTCGACCGGGGTAATACGGTCCTGGTAATAGAACACAATATGGATGTGATCAAGGTAGCCGATCATCTTATTGATCTCGGTCCGGAAGGCGGTGATGGCGGAGGAGAGGTATTGTTTGAAGGTCCCCCGGAGAAAATGCTGGGCGTCAAACGAAGTTTTACGGCTAAATTTCTCGCCGAAGAATTCAAGTGATAGCAGTATCGACATTAAAAACAAGCAGCCGGCAATTACTCATCGCCGGCTGCTAAGGATATTGGGGGAACCAAAATATATAATTCCAATAAGGGAAGCGGGAGTCAATTAATAAAACCGTTTGGGTACAAAATAATAGGGAACGGATCAGGTCTTACTTAACCTTCGGATAAAAGGATTTTACTAATCAGCTCTCCCGCTGCTTATTGGGTTGCGTTAAGGGTTATTTAATTTTTAATTCACCGGTTTCTACCCGGGTATCATCTACCAACACTTCATAGAGGTAGGCTCCTGCAGAGATTTCAGGAAGAATGCCGGTCTCACGGTTTTGAATGGCCGACTGAATGACCAGCTTGCCGTCGAGATCAAAAACAAAAAGAGTATACTTTTTTCCATCCACACCATCTACGGTGAACAAAAGTGTCTTGTAATCTGAGGCAGTAAACAATCTCACCTTATGCTTCTTGTTGTTCAGGTTTTTGGTGATCATAATCGCGTTGTTTGGAACGGGATATGGTCTGCCTGCGTAAGAAGCAAGACTGATTGTCAACAGTGCCAGGGGTAAAAAAAATCCCCTGATTTTGCCGGTTAGCGTTGTGTGTATAGTTTTTTTCATAGAGTAAAAAAAAGGGTACGGATCAACAAAAATATTTTAGAACCTCAGTAACGGGCATCTGGTCGAATTGTCGTAAGAATGATCACTTCCCAAGCGGATACCAACCTTCAGACTCAAAGTAAAATAGGCGTCGTCCTGCGTCGGATCTCCTCTTTTGTCACCCGGATTGTAAGCGCTGCCCGGGATGCCCTGAAGGGGGCTTTTATTGGCCATCGCAATAGCGATCTGGGAAGTTCCATTGGGCAGGTTGGCCTGCAATACGGCTGGATCGACATAATTTGTACTCACGTCATCGATATAGTCTGTAAAAGTTTTTCTGTAAAGAAATTCCATTCCCAGGTTTACTTTTTCGCTGACATAATATTTTACACCAAATCCCATGGGGATATTTATCTGGGTGAGTGCGTAATTGTTTACACCTGGAACAAAACCTTCTCCTTCTGTATGCAGGGGTTGCAAATAAACCCAGGTAGTCTGGGAAGTATTGGGATCCACGTATTGGCCCATTGGATTGAAATGAAATACGCCGACACCGATCACACCGTAAGGTCTCAGCCTTCCGGTTTGTTCAGTAGGACGATCTTCAAATAAAACCGTAGGGTATAGTTCAAAAAGTAAGTTTGCTTCGGTAATGGTGGATTTAAAATCCAGGTTCCTGTTCAATCTTGAAACCTCATCCCCTCCATGGGCTACAACCAGGTTATCATCTCCTTCGATACTTCCGAAGTTGGCTGAAAGTCGTATACCCAGTAGTTCAGAGGGATGAGCAGCCATGAACACGCCAAATGTAAGTTTGGTGGTTGGCATATTATAATCTTTGAGAAAAGTTGTTCCCACGCCTTGATGACCTCCCAGGTCTCCCATGAATATCATAGGACCCACTGTAAAACCTGCTTCGAAATAATTGCCAGCAGAAAGCTGACTATAAGAAGAGTTACAAAGTGCAAGTGCAATGGTTAGCGAACACAAACACTTCCATATGGAGTGTAGACCTTTTTTCATGGAATATCGATTTAGTTTTCGTCGGTTTGGATTTTGATTTTTAATGAAATAAAAACCAGTAACCATATAAGAACGGGAATTATTCTTTATATGGTGTAATCAGGATAAACTATATTATTGAGACAAATTCCAATTACTGGAAAACAGTGTCATTTTGGTTTTCTCAGCATTATAATGTGTGGGATATTATCTTCTAGATAAGATTCACCCTGCTGAAAAAATCCAAAAGATTCGTAGAATTTTTTCAGATACATTTGAGCGCCAATGCGTATGGTGTCTGTTTGAAAGAGATTTTGAATTTGAGTGATGCTTTCTTCCATCAGTTTTTTTCCCATGCCTGTTTTACGTGTTGACGGGGAACTTACGACCCGTCCGATAGAAGATTCACTATAGGATATTCCGGGTGCTAGTAGCCGTGAGTATGCGAGAAGCGTATCTTTACGCATCCCCATCAGGTGCCAGGCCTTTAGATCTTTGTTGTCAAGATCCTGGTATGGACAGTTTTGCTCTACTATAAATACTTCGTTGCGTAACTGTAAGATTTGGTACAATTCAAGAGGAGAGAGTTCGTCAAATGGCTTCAGAATCCAGGTCATATCTCGGCGGTAAAATGAATTTGTGATGCGGGGGAAAAAAGGATGATATTTTTCTTTTAGCCGAAATTATAATTTTTGAAATAATTGCAGCAATATGATTTAAATCTTTGGAAGATGTGGTTTGAAACCGTCCGGATTAAAACAATTCCATTTCGTTTTTGATCCCGGATTTCTCTGGGGGGACGGGAGCAATCAGATTATAAGGACGGCGCCGGAAATGATGCCAGTTCTTTTGTGGTGATGGGCTTTAGAAAACTCTTCGAGTCTGGGACGCAGCTTTTTTCCAGGTCGAAAAGAATCAGTAACCATATTTATTTTTCCAGAGGTTTTTCAAATGTGTTCGGAGTTCTTCCTCCCGGGCATTTTTACCCGGCTCAAAAAAAGTTTTTCCTTTGATTTCTTCCGGCAGATATTCCTGTGGGGAGAAGTTCTTATCATAGGAATGGCTGTATTCGTAGCCTTTTCCATAATCCATGTTTTTCATCAGGCGGGTCGGTGCATTTCGGATATGCAGTGGTACGGGCAGGTCTCCCGTTTGTTTTACGGTCGCCAGGGCTTCGCCAATGGCCATATAGGAAGCATTGCTTTTGGCCGAACTGGCTAGATAAATGGCGCATTGGGAAAGTATGATCCTGGATTCAGGATATCCAATCTTGCTCACGGCATCAAAAGTGGCGTTGGCCAGCAGGAGCGCATTGGGATTGGCATTTCCAATGTCTTCACTGGCCAGGATCAGCATTCGCCGGGCAATGAATTTTACATCCTCTCCGCCTTCGATCATGCGCGCCAGCCAGTAAACCGCCGCATTGGGATCACTCCCCCGCATGGATTTAATAAAGGCAGAAATGATATCGTAGTGCTGTTCCCCTTTTTTATCGTAGAGCGCGATGCGCTGTTGGGCCGTATCCATGACCAGTTGGTCGGTGATGATCAAAGGATCCCGCTGGGCATCGGTTACCAGTTCGAGCAGATTGAGCAATTTACGGGCGTCCCCACCCGAGATATTGATCAGGGCTTCGGTCTCCTGGAGTTCAATCTTCCTTTTTTGTAATACCGGATCCTGGTTGAGGGCCATATGCAGCAGTCCCACCAATTCCTCCTTCCCCAGGGGTCTGAGGACATAGACCTGACAGCGGCTGAGCAAGGCGCTGTTGACCTCAAAAGAGGGATTTTCTGTAGTGGCGCCAATCAAGGTAATGATCCCTTTTTCTACGGCCCCGAGCAGGGCGTCCTGCTGACCCTTGTTAAAGCGATGAATTTCGTCGATGAACAAAATCACTTTTTGTTGGTGTTGGGCCTTTTCGATCACTTCCCGCAGTTCCTTGACTCCGGAAGAAATGGCGCTCAGGGTATAAAAGGGTGAATGAAGGGTATGGGCGATAATATTGGCCATGGTGGTCTTTCCGGTTCCCGGGGGTCCCCAGAGTATCATCGAGGGCATTTTACCCTGTTCCAGGGCCGTCCGCAGGATGCTACCCGGACCAGTGAGGTGTTTTTGACCCACCAGGTCGTCAAGTGATTCAGGACGAAGACGTTCTGCCAGGGGAGCCGGAATAGAAGACATAGAAAAAGTTTACCTTTAATCAACAACAAGTTAGCCTTTTTAAGGTTTTATATAAGTGGAAGACCTTACTATGAAAAGCCGAAATGCTCTTTTTCAAACCATCATCATCGCCGGCTTCCTGCTGGCTATCGGCCACGGGTCCTGCCTTGCCCAGCAGTTAACCGCTGTGCAGAATTACGGGATCAACCGACCGGGGGTCGTAATGGTCAGGACGGTATTTTCAGCGGATGTCTATGTCAACAAGATTCAACTGGATTCCCGGCATTTTAACCACCTGGTTGATTCGGTTCAGAAGGCCGATACCGGTGGTATCATCTATACCCCGGAACAAAAGCTCGACATCGTATTAAAGGAGATCAATACCCATCCCAACCGGTTTTTTAAAGCCTCCATGGAATATATCAAGGAGCCCCAGGAAATTACCTCCAGCGGCACCGGATTTCTCATAACCGAAGATGGATATGTTGCCACCAATTGTCACCTGATCGACCGGGACAATGCCTTTATCCGGAGACAGTTTTTTCTCTCCGCCTTCCAGCAAATCACCGAAGCAAACATTTTGGCGTTGGAAAATGCCTGGGCAACCCGTTTTTCCGAACAGCAAAAATCCATACTGTATAATACCTATGCTTCCGTCTATGCGCGACTTTTCTCTCTGGCCATCTATGACCTGAAGAAGGATATTTTTATTGAATACAGTGTGGATTCGGATTCGGGTTATACGAGTTCAGCAAAAAAATCTGCCCAGGTAATCATCAAAGGTCAGCCCATGCCGGGTAAGGATATTGCGATTCTCAAAATGGAAGGTGATAGCACACTGCCCACTTTAAAAATCGCCCAGGATGATCTTCCCCGGGTCGGAGAACAGTTGTTTGTTTATGGATTCCCGGGCCCGGTGACCAACAATACGTACATCGCTACGGAATCGGCCATCGAACCAACACTCACCACCGGAATCGTCAGTGCGATAAAAAAATCTGTTGCCGGCTGGCCCCTGATTCAAATGGATGCCAACATCAACCGGGGCAGCAGTGGTGGACCGGTCTGCAATGAAAAAGGTGAAGTGGTAGGTCTTACGACTTTCGGCAGCATCGAAAACAGCGGAGGCCTGGCAGCCGGACTCAATTTTGCCATTCCGGTTTCCATCCTTCAGGAGTACCTGGATAGTGCCGGTGTAACCGCCGCTCCTGGTGAAGCTTCTTCGGCTTTCGGCGAAGGCGTGGTATATTATGACAGTAAATTTTTTAAGAACGCGCTGAAGAAATTCAGGGAGGTCAATGACATAAACCCCCATTATCCTGGATTGGCTTTCTACATCAGAGATGCAGAAAAACGCCTTCGCCAAAGCGAAGAAAAAAAATCGTCCATGGTTGGAGTCGACCTGCTTGTGTTCGGTCTTTTTCTGCTGGGAGCGATTTTTTTATTTCGGTATTTAAAGCGGAAGGCCATCAAAATGAACGCCTAGCGCCGCAGATCTTTTTTTTCGTTCTTCCCAGACCGATAGACCTTCTTGTCCCAAGACCTGTATAAAAGGGTTCAGCTCAAAATGGTTAAATTTGCCTTTTATCCCAATGGCAGATCAGATTGCTTCATATATCGACCATACCTTGCTCAAACCTGTTATCCAGTCGGCCGACATCCAAAAATTGTGTAGGGAAGCGATCGAAAATGGATTTGCGGCGGTATGTGTGCCGCCTTTTGTGGTGAAAGAAGCCGTGCGGGCTGTAAGTGGAAGCTCGGTTAAAACCGCCACCGTTATCGGATTTCCCATGGGTTATTCCTGTCTGGCCGCCAAAATGGAAGAAACCCGCCAGGCCATTCTGGATCAAGCCGATGAACTGGATGTTGTAATTAATTTAATTGCGCTTAAAAACGCAGACTGGTCCTATCTTGAAAAGGAAATGCAGCCATTGGTGAACCTCATTCATGAAGAAGGGAAAATCATTAAAGTAATAGTGGAGAGTGGCATGCTAACAGGAAATGAGTTGTCCTTGTGTTGCGAGCTCTATGGCAGGATGGGGATCGACTACATGAAAACCTCCACCGGTTATTCTGAAAAAGGTGCTTCCGTTTCTGATGTCCGGGAGATGAGAAATAAACTCCCGCCGGAAGTAAAAATAAAGGCATCGGGCGGCGTACGTCACTATAGTTTTGCTAGGGAACTCCTGGTAGCCGGCGCCGACCGGTTGGGCTGCAGTTCGAGTCTCCAAATCTTAGAAGAAGAAAAAAATGCATAGGTCAATAAAAAATATGATGAAAACAATACTCATACTGGTCTGCTTATATAACGGCGCCCTGTATGCGCAGGACACTCTTTCCATGGTGCAGGCGGATCCGCGGGTAGATTCTCTGGTACGAAAACAAATTCAAATCAATGAACTTACCACCCGGGACAGTCGCCGCAATGTACCGGGATACCGTATTCAGGTGGCCAATTCGAACGACCGCAATCAGGTATTTGCTATTAAAACAAAAATCTACAAGGTCTATCCTGAATTAAAACCCTACCTTATATATCAGCCCCCCAACTACAAATTGAAAGTGGGTAACTTTAAGACACCCGAGGAAGCCGAACCTTACCTTCAAAAGCTGACGCAGGATTTTCCATCCGGTGTTTACCTGGTGCACGATATCATAGAAATAAAGCCCGACTAACGCTGCGAATATGCTGAAAGAAAAAATCCGTCAACTGGCAAAAAAATATGCACCGGAGACCATAGAAATCCGGCGACACCTGCATGCAAATCCTGAACTGAGCTATAAGGAATTCCAGACATCGGTCTTTGTAAAGGACCGATTAAAAGAACTGGGTATTCCTTTTGAAGTAAAGGCGACCACAGGGGTCGTAGGGTTGATCCAAGGTAAAAATCCTGAGAAAAGGGTGATTGCGTTGCGTGCGGACATGGACGCACTCCCGATCCGGGAAGAAAACGCCGTTCCCTACAAATCAAAAAATGAGGGCATCATGCATGCTTGCGGTCATGACGCCCATACCAGTATATTGTTGGGGGCATCCAGGATTTTAAACGAATTGAAATCGGAGTGGGAAGGCACCATAAAACTCATTTTCCAACCCGGAGAAGAAAAAAATCCGGGAGGTGCCAGTTTGCTGATCAAAGAAGGGGTACTTCATCATCCAACACCCCAGGCTATATTCGGACTGCATGTGCACCCGGGATTGGAAATCGGCAAATTTAGTTTTCGTGGAGGGCCCTCTATGGCCAGCGCCGATGAAATATACATCACCGTGAAAGGGAAGGGAGGCCACGCCGCCACTCCTCAGCTGAGTGTGGATACCATCCTGGTAGCTTCCCATATAGTAGTGGCTCTACAACAAGTTATCAGCAGAAACAAAAACCCGTTTACCCCTTCGGTTCTTACGATCGGTTCCTTTCAGGGGGGATATACAACCAATGTAATCCCTTCGGAGGTAAAACTCATGGGCACTTTCCGCGCCATCGATGAAACCTGGCGGTTCCAGGCACACAAACTGATCCATCAGATTTGCAAAGGCATTGCGCAAGCCATGGGTGCTGAAATCGAAGTACTGGTGGATGTGGGATACCCGGTCGTAAACAATGATGAAAAGTTATATCTCCTGGCGCGTGAGAAGGCCCAAGAATTTGCGGGCCCGGAAAATGTAGAGCAAACGGAGGTTCGCATGGGTTCGGAAGATTTTGGCTATTATACCCAGGAAATTCCTGGATGTTTTTACCGGATCGGCGTGATGAACGAAGCAAAAGGAATCACATCCGGGGTGCATACGCCTACATTTAATATAGATGAATCCGCCATAGAAAAAGGGATGGGAATGATGGCCTGGCTCGGAGCCAGTATCAACTATGACGACAACCAGCCCCAATAATTTTTTTATGCAAAAAAAACAACTCAGAAGGGAAGAAGCACTTGAATATCATTCAAAAGGCAAACCCGGGAAAATTGAAGTAATTCCGACCAAAGAGGCCAAAACCCAGCGGGATCTCTCGCTGGCCTATTCACCAGGCGTTGCCGAACCCTGCAAAGAAATTGCCCTGAACAAAGAGGAGGTGTATAAATATACCGCAAAAGGAAACCTGGTCGCCGTCATCACCAATGGTACGGCTGTACTGGGCCTTGGAAATATCGGACCCGAAGCCTCCAAACCCGTTATGGAAGGAAAAGCGGTTTTATTTAAGGTGTTTGCCGATATCGATGTATTTGATATTGAGATCAAAGAAACCGATCCAGATAAATTTGTTCAAATCGTTAAGTCCCTGGAACCCACTTTTGGAGGCATCAATCTGGAAGATATCAAGGCACCTGAATGTTTTTACATCGAGCGCCAACTCCGTGCTGAGCTGAAAATTCCGGTGATGCATGATGACCAGCATGGCACGGCCATCATCAGCAGCGCCGCGTTGATCAATGCGCTGGAACTTCAGCGAAAAAAAATCGACAAAGTTAGATTTGTTATCAGCGGAGCCGGTGCCGCTGCCATGGCCTGCATCAAACTGTATGTGGCGCTGGGTGCAAAGCCGGAAAATTTTATAGTCTTTGATAAAGACGGCGTGTTGCACAAGGGACGAACAGACCTGGAAGAGGACAGGTCCCTGTTTGCCATTGCCAAAGCAGATATGACCCTGGAAAAAGCCATGACGGACGCTGATGTTTTTGTGGGACTGAGCGTTGGCAATGTGATTCAACCGGAAATGATAAAAAGCATGGCCAAAAAGCCAATCGTTTTTGCCATGGCCAATCCGGACCCGGAAATTTCCTATGAATCCGCCATCGCCGTTCGCGAAGATCTCATCATGGCCACTGGTCGCAGTGACTACCCCAACCAGGTAAACAATGTACTGGGCTTCCCATTTATTTTCCGGGGTGCGCTCGACGTTCGGGCCACCCAGATCAATGAAGCGATGAAGCTGGCAGCCGTAAGGGCATTGGCGGAACTGGCCAAATCACCGGTTCCCGATATTGTCAATATGGCTTATAACGAAAAGAATATCAGTTTCGGTCCACGGTATATCATCCCCAAACCCCTGGATCCCAGACTGCTTTCCACCATTGCTCCGGCCGTGGCCAAGGCAGCCATCGAAAGCAATGTGGCGCAGATCAAAATTGAGAATTGGGAATCTTATGCCATTGAACTCAATAAACGCCTCGGACTTGATAATCAACTCATGCGGGTATTGGGCAGCAAGGCCCGCAACGATCCCCGGCGACTGGTCTTTGCCGAAGCGGACAATATTAAAATTCTAAAAGTTGCACAGATCCTTTTTGACGAAGGAGTCGCATTCCCTATTCTTTTGGGAAACAAAGAAAGAATTCAGGCAACGGCCAAAGCCAATAAAATTGATATAGAAGAATTTCCGATCGTCGATCCGCGCAGTGAAGAAAATGATGAACGTAGAAAGAGATATACTGAAATATTTTTTCAAAAACGTCAAAGAAGGGGATTCAATAAATACGAATCGCAAAAAATCATGCGTGACAGAAATTATTTCGGTTGCATGATGGTCGAAACGGGCGAAGCCGATGCGATGATTTCAGGACTCACGAAAAATTATCCCGATACCATTCGTCCGGCCATCGAGATCATTGGTACGGAAGAGGGAGTGAACAAAATTGCCGGAATGTATCTGATGCTTACGAAAAAAGGTCCGTTGTTTCTGGCAGATACAACCGTAAATTTCAATCCGACAGCCGAAGAGCTGGCCGATATTACTTTACTGGCTGCCAAGGAAGTAAGACATTTCAACTTGGTACCACGTATAGCGATGTTGAGTTATTCCAATTTCGGCACCAGCAATTCGCCGGAAGCCAGGCTGGTGGCCAAAGCGACTGAGATTGTAAAAATGAAGGAACCTGATTTGATTGTGGATGGAGAAATGCAGGCCAGCATTGCATTGAATAATGAGATCCTGCGGGAGAATTATCCATTCAGCAGTCTGGTTGATCAGGAAGTAAATACCCTGATCTTTCCCAATCTGGCGGCGGGAAATATTGCTTATAATATATTAAAAGAACTGGGAGCGGCCGATGCGATCGGCCCCATACTGCTCGGTATGAAAAAACCAGTGCACGTGCTCCAGTTAGGTAGTTCTGTGAGAAATATTTATAATATGGCGCTGGTGGCGGTGATTGATGCCCAGACCAAATGCCGGCAAACACCGGAAGAAGCCATGAGTCGTTCTCCCTGGTGGAAGAGAACAAAAAAATAACCGTACTTTCATCGCAGCAATTACCATGAATATTTTTACTGAACTGGGGCGATTTTTATTGATGATTACCGGCATGTTTTCGAAGCCCGAGAACATGAAAATGTACTGGAAAGAATTCATGCATCAGTGTGTAGAAATCGGTATCCGCTCGCTCGGAATTGTTGTCATCATATCCGTTTTCATGGGGGCAGTTTCGGCCCTTCAAACTGCCTACCAGCTTGTAAGTCCGCTGATTCCGCTTTCAACGATTGCGCAAATCGTCCGCGATACGGTGATCCTTGAATTTTCACCCACCTTGGTTTGTATTGTACTGGCCGGCGTTGTGGGCAGTAAAATCGCGGGCGAATTGGGAAACATGCGGGTCAGCGAACAAATCGATGCACTTGAAATCATGGGCATCAATACCAGAACCTATCTGGTTCTTCCGAAAATACTGGCGGCCCTGCTTACCATTCCTATGCTGGTGATTATTTCTGCCGTTTTGGGTATAGTGGGAGGGAAACTGGCAGCAGTAGCGACAGGTATCGTATCGGCTTCACAATTTGACAAGGGATTGTTTCAATATTTTAAACCGTATAATGTTTTCTTTGCATTGGCCAAATCCTACACCTTTGCGTTCATCATTTCAAGCATCTCTTCGTTTTATGGTTATTATGTAAACGGAGGTGCCCTTGAAATCGGAAGGGCCAGTACAAAATCCGTGGTTGTAAGCTGTGTACTGATTTTGCTAGCTGATTATGTTTTGTCGGCTATTCTTTTATAATCGCAGATATGATTGAAGTAAAAGATTTGAAAAAAGGATTTGGAGGTAAACCCGTCATCAATGGTGTCAGCGCCGTTTTTGAAAACGGTAAATGCAACCTCATCATTGGTTCCAGCGGTAGCGGAAAAACCGTTTTGATGAAATGCCTGGTAGGTCTTTTTGAACCCGATTCCGGTGAAATCAGCTACAGCGGTCAGAATTTTACCGCCATGAATGAAGAAGAAAGAAAGATCCTGCGTCGGCAGATTGGAATGCTTTTCCAGGGCTCAGCACTTTTTGATTCTATGACTGTGGAACAAAACATTATGTTTCCCCTGGATATGTTTACCAACGATAGTTTTGCAACCAAACTCAAACGCGTCAATGAAGTGTTGGAGCGGGTGAATATGAAGGATGTCAATAAAAAATTTCCGGCGGAAATTTCCGGAGGGATGAAAAAAAGGGTGGGTATTGGACGGGCCATCGTGCTGAATCCAAAATATCTTTTCTGCGATGAACCCAATTCAGGTCTGGATCCGCTCACTTCCATCCTGATCGACAAGCTCATTAAGGAAATCACCCTGGAATATAATATTACTACCGTTGTAAACACCCATGATATGAATTCGGTCATGGAAACAGGAGATCATATCATTTATATGTATCAGGGCCTCAAAGAGTGGGAGGGATCCAATAAGGAAATTATTTTCAGTAAGAATAAGAAGCTCAATGATTTCATCTTCGCTTCTGAATTCCTGCAGGATGCCAAGGATATGCGTATGCTCGAAATGCGGGGAAAGATCGATAATGACCGGAACATGGATGAATTGCTGAAATAACTAATTTTGACAGGCGACAAACCAACTAAAAAAGAACAATGGCAGTATTAGTCAATAAAAATTCAAAAATCATTGTACAGGGATTTACCGGCACCGAAGGCAGTTTTCATGCTTCGCAGATGATTGAATACGGAACAAAGGTAGTGGGAGGGGTGACGCCAGGCAAAGGGGGAACCAGCCACCTGGACCGTCCGGTATTCAATACGGTGGCCGATGCTGTTAAAAACACCGGAGCGGATGTTTCCATCATATTTGTTCCGCCGGCCTTTGCAGCCGATGCGATCATGGAAGCAGCTGAAGCAGGTGTTGCCCTGGTGGTATGCATTACCGAGGGCATTCCGGTACAGGATATGGTTAAGGCAAAACACTATTTGACGGGCACCCGAACCCGGCTAATTGGACCGAACTGTCCGGGTGTTATTACTTCCGGCGAATGCAAGGTTGGCATCATGCCCGGCTTCGTATTTAAAAAAGGGAAGATTGGCATTGTTTCCAAATCCGGTACACTTACTTATGAAGCAGCTGATCAGGTGGCCAAGGCAGGACTGGGTGTATCTACGGCCATAGGGATCGGTGGGGATCCGATTATTGGTACTCCAACCAAAGAAGCCGTGGAACTCCTGATGAACGATCCGGAAACAGAAGGCATCGTGATGATAGGGGAAATTGGTGGAAGCATGGAAGCCGAAGCGGCCAGGTGGATTAAGGACAATTTCCGAAAACCCGTCGTGGGTTTCATCGCCGGACAAACCGCTCCTCCCGGCAGACGCATGGGCCACGCAGGTGCGATCATCGGGGGAGCCGATGATACCGCTGCAGCAAAAATGAAAATAATGGCCGAATGTGGTATTGAAGTAGTGCAATCCCCAGCCGACATTGGAGCTACCATGGCCCGTACGCTTCAGGGCAAAGCAAAAGCTAAATAGATCCATCGATTTGATATAGCAATCCCCCGGCGTTGTTCGGGGGATTTTTTTTCTCTTTCTCTGAAACCATCCGTGTCTGATGCAACCAAAAGGGTCGGGAATTTTAGTTTTCATAAATCATTTTTTCATTGAATAAATGCTTGCGCTGAGTAAGGCAAGTACATCAATTGTTTAACTTGTCGTCCTGACAGCTATGTCAATGAGAAGATGGCGGCCCCGGGTTGCCCAATACAAAAGGTAAAAAAGAACATGAAAGGAAAGGACGTGATTGTGGTGGGGCAAGGCCTCGCTGGAACCTGGCTAAGCTGGTGGTTAGACCAGTTGGGTTTATCTTTTACCGTACTGGACCGACTAGATCCCAATAGTGCGTCGATGCGGGCAGCAGGTTTAATCAATCCAGTAACCGGCAGAAGACTTGTCAAGACCTGGTTGATTGAGGAATTTATGCCCTTTGCCGTTCAATCTTACCAAGATATTGGGAAATGCTTGGAAGAAATATTCATAGAAGAGACTGCGGTGATTGATTTTTTTCCCAGTGTACAAATGCTCCAGGCATTTCAAAAAAGATGGGATGAAGACCCGGGTTTCCTGCAATCCGGTGATGAACGAGATAAATACAGCGAATGGTTTCACTATGATCTGGGATGGGGCGCTATTCGTCCTTGTTATCTGGTCATGGTAGAACAATTGTTGAAAGCCTGGCGCGAGCGCCTAAAAAAACAAGACCTGCTCAGGGAAGAAAGTTTTGACCGAAGCAAACTGCTTATCCAGGAAAATGATGTTGAATATGCGGGTGAGCGGTACCGATATATTGTTTTTTGTGATGGGAAAACCGCTGCTACGAACCCGGATTTCGAAAACTTGCCTTTTGCCCTCAATAAGGGAGAAGGGATGCTCGTGGAAATTAAAGGACTGCCCTCCAAGTTGGTTTTTAAAAAAGGAATGAGCCTGGTTCCTTACCGGGAAAATATATTCTGGCTTGGATCTTCCTATGAATGGGAATTCAGCGACGACCAGCCTTCTGACCATTTTAGGAAAAATGCAGAAAACTGGTTAAAGCATTTTTTGAAAATGCCCTATCTGATCCTGGAACATTTTGCATCCATCCGTCCCGCTACTTTAGAGCGAAGGCCTTTTGTTGGATTTCATCCTGCTCATTCCCAGATAGGCATCCTCAATGGCATGGGTACCAAGGGATGCTCACTCGCGCCCTATTTTGCCAGACAACTGGTTGAAAAAATTAAGGGAATCGGCAGCATCCACCCGCTGGCCGATGTTGGCCGTTTTGAAAAGATTCTCAGCCGAGGGCGGTAAAGGGCTGGGAACAGGATATCGGTCGGTAACACAAATGAAAGGTCCATATTAAACCCTTAGCTAAGCGGGATCCCCCCTTTGAATATGAATGAAATCCTCTGATACGCCGGTTTTTATTCTGACCGAAGACTTTTTACCGGATTGGAAACGGCCGATTTAAACGATTCAAAACTTACTGTACACCACGCGATAAAAAGTGCTGTAAAAGCTCCGACCGCAAAAATACCCCATCCAATATCTATATGATAGGCGAAGCCCTGCAGCCATTGGTGGATCATATACCAGGACAGGGGCACAGCGATGACGATCGCAATCAGGATCACCCGGGTGAAGTTGGAGGAGAGCAGGTAAACGATATGAACGACGGAAGCGCCCAGTACTTTACGTACGCCGATTTCTTTGGTTCGCTGTTCTGCGATGAAGGCAGACAATCCATATAATCCCAGGCAGGAAATAAAAATGGCCAGAATAGCAAAAACGTTGAACAAGCTGCCGATTCTTTGTTCACCTTTATAAAGATTGGAGAGATCCTCATCCAGGAAAGCATATTCAAAAGGATAACCCGGGTTCAGGTCTTCGCAAACCTTTTGCAATTGCTTGATCGTTTCTTCGGTATTGGCCACCTTGCATCTTACAAAAATATATCCGCCGTATTTGTTCAAGCGGATAATCAGCGGCTCTATCGATTGATGGATGGATTTGAAATTAAAGTTTTTTACGACCCCAATAATGGTTCCTTTTGTTTTCCCAAAACTCAAGGGTTTACCCACAATATTTTTCACGCTCATTCCCATGATCTTGGCTGAAGTTTCATTCACCACATAATTCGAACTGTCTGCCTTGAAAGCTGGTGAAAACCCCCGTCCACTGAGCATCTTCATTTGAAATACATTGAAAAAATTTTCATCTACATCCATGGAAGGAAATACGATCTGTGACTTGGGGTCTTTTCCTTCCCAGTCTATGTTGATGGTTCCGGTAACCAGGGTGGTGGGCAGATCAGAAACCATGGAATAGTCGCTGGTTTGCGGATGTTGTTTTAATTCAGTCTTGATGGCACTGATTTTATTCCATAGCTCGCCTGTCATCCGGACATAAATCAGGTTCTTTTGTTCATATCCCAGGTTCATATTTTTTATAAAATTCAGTTGCCGGTATACAACGGCGGTTCCCACCAGCAACACGATGGAGACAACAAACTGCACGACAACCAGCGTATTTCGGAAGACCAGGTTTCCACCCATCGATTTTAATTTCCCCTTCAGGACTTTTGCGGGCTTAAATCCAGAAAGGTAAATGGCTGGATAAATACCGGAAACCAATCCCGTCACCAGGGCAAGCCCCAACAGAGTGGTCAACAAAACGGGGTTGACATGGTGGAGGCTGAAGGATTTATCGGCCATCTTGTTAAATGCGGGTAGCAGGGCCCAGACCAGTAAGATCGCCATGAGGAACGAAAGGACCGAGATAAAAATGGATTCACCCAGAAACTGGCCAATGATCTGGTAACGCTCAGCTCCCACCACTTTGCGCAAACCCACTTCCTTTGCCCTTCTGGCAGAACGTGCAGTGGCCAGGTTCATAAAATTGATACAGGCTACGATCAGGATAAATATGGCAACAAGAAAAAAAATGTTTACATATTGTCGGTTTCCCAACCCGGGCTGATCAATTTGAAGACCCGGACTGAGGTGAATACTCTTGATGGGTTGTAAATGGAAATCGATTTTAATCTCGGGAATATGTTTTTTATAAATTTTATCTATTTCGGCGTTCAGGATGGCCAATCCAGAAGGTGAGGTATTGGCATTTTTATCCAGCATCAAGTAGGTATAATAGTTGAAACTATCCCAGGGGCGATTGGCCAAATTCGAACTTTCTATGGCGATCATAGAAATGATGAAATCAAATTGTAAATGTGAATTGGAAGGTATATTGGCAAGGACACCGGTTACCTTATAGTTGTCGCTGTTGTTCATCCGGATGACTTTGCCCAGTGGATCTTTATTTCCGAAATATTTCATTGCCATGGCCTCCGTTATTAAAATCCCATCCGGTTGCTGCAGGGCTGTTTTGGAATTTCCTTTAATCAAGGGGAAATTGAATACGTCCAGAAAATTAGAATCGGCGTACATCAGTCTTTTCTCCTGGAATTTATGGTTGTCGACTTCCAGCAAGACACCGGTATTTTTGGAGATTCTCACAGCAGCCTTGATAACCGGCATCTCCGACTCGAGGCCAGCTGCCATGCCCGAGGGGGTTACAGCCGCTTTAAAATCTCCTGCATTGCAGGTCAATCGAAAGATCTGATCGCCTTTGGGGTGAAAATTATCATAACTCAATTCATCCCTTACCCAGAGCATGATAAAAATGCTGCAGGTCATTCCTATACCGAGGCCCGCAATATTAATGATGGAAAAAGCTTTGTGTCTGCGGAGATTTCTGAAGGCGATTTTTAGATAGTTGATGAACATGGGAGATTTTTTTAGAAAACTGCCTGCGCTTTTATGCCTGAGGGTACCCGAAAGTCAGACTGTACCCATCCAAGTCAATGCCGCTTTGGTAACTAATTGTAAATCAAAAAAATACAGCTGTAGAAGCCCAAAAATCGTTCGGTATCGTACAGGGATTGACCGAAGACGGGCTGAAGGTATAACACTGCAAAAATGCCGGTAATGGCCTAGGCATTTAGTTTAAAACCTTCTTCCTGTCTGGGAGATTTGAAAATAAAAGTGGTTTTGCCGCTCCCGCTGCGCATTTGAAGTGGATCCTGGCGGAGCAGGCTTACCATGGCCTGATAAAGTTCCGGTAATTCGTGTTTAAGGCAGACGGGGTTTTCAAAAAAAGTCTCGACCGAAACGGCCCAGAACTCGTGATAGTTTACGGCGGCATATTCGCCAAGCAAGTTGCGTTTTCCCTCCTGCATGGTTGCAAAAATGGGTCGGGCTACTTTGGAGAAATTCTTAAATTCTTTTTTGAAGTGTTTGTCTTCTTCGGTTTCGGTAATAAAAGTCACATAGGCCAGGGCATGGCCCATTTCATGAAGTCCGACATTGCAATTGGGCGTTTGGCCGGTAATGCCTTTGATGAAATTATCCCAGGAGAGATAGATGCCACTCTGGTCCACATGTCCCATGAATGGGCGTGAATAGAATCCATAATGATAATCATCTTTCAATACAAAAATATCATTGAAATAATTGAGCATGAATTTATCCAGTCCGAACGTCAGCTGGATCGCCACGGCACTGATCAAGATGGGCATTTCGGCACTCTCTTTTACTTCGAGATAGTGAAAACGACGGGTTTTGCGGAACAGAAAAGTCCTGAATAAAAACTTGCGTTGGTCTTCCAAGGGGAGCCGGTTGTAATAGCGGATATATTTGGAAACCACGCTGTGGTAGAAGGTTTCACATTCAATGAACTTGTGTTGCTGGCGACTGATATAAAGCTTATTGAATAAAGCCGATAGGGGGCGGTGCAGCAGGAGGACGGCCGTAACCAGTGCAACGATAATGATGAATTCCATAAGGTCCGTTTTTCGTTTTGATTGCTTCAGGTTGGTCCGATCAAAAAACAGATGGCCTTACAAGGGTTGGATAAAAGTTGCTTTAAGGTAAGAATAGAATAACCAGGATAGGTTTAATCAGAGGAGGTGAATTGTACGGATGGATACAAGGTAAAAACTATTTTTAACAAATGAAAGAACCTCCTAGGGGTTTTTATTTTTTTTAAAGGTTTTTGGTCTAGGCGGCACGCCCTACCTTTGCCGGCTAATCTAGGAAGAATATGTTCAGGACGCATACCTGTGGCGAGTTAGGACTGGCCAACCTAAACCAGGAAGTAACCCTGGCCGGCTGGGTTCAAACCCTGAGGAAGTTCGGGAGTATCACTTTTGTTGACCTTCGGGATCGCTATGGCATCACTCAGTTGCTGTTGGATGAAACCCAGCATTCCAGTCTAGCTGGCAGTCCACTGGGTCGTGAATACGTGATCCAGGCTACTGGTATTGTTTCAGAAAGGTCCAGCAAGAACCTCCAAATCCCAACGGGGGAAATTGAGATCAAAGTGGGAAAAATTGTAATCCTCAACAAATCCGTCACGCCGCCATTTACCATCCAGGACGATACAGACGGTGGAGACGATCTTCGTATGAAGTTCCGCTACCTGGATCTAAGGCGTCAGGTAGTAAAAAAGAATATTGAATTGCGATATGCCGTAAACAGGGCCGCCCGGAACTACTTACACCAGAAGCATTTCATCGACATTGAAACACCTTTTTTGATTAAGTCCACACCGGAAGGTGCCCGTGATTTTGTGGTTCCTTCCCGTATGAATGCGGGACAATTCTATGCACTTCCGCAAAGTCCGCAGACTTTTAAGCAGTTGCTGATGGTCAGCGGATACGACCGGTACTACCAGGTTGTCAAGTGTTTCAGGGATGAGGACCTGCGGGCAGATCGGCAGCCGGAATTTACCCAGATAGACTGTGAAATGAGTTTTATAGAACAAAACGACATCCTGGAGATGTTTGAGGGGTTGATTAAATATATTTTTAAAGAGGTCAAAGGAATAGAATACAAGGGAGAAATTGAAAGGATGACCTGGGAAGACGCGATGTGGGTTTATGGAAATGATAAACCCGATATCCGGTTTGACATGAAGATTGCCAATTTAAAATCTCCCATCAAACGAAAGGGAGCAGTAGAAGCAGGAGGCTGGATAATTGCCAATGCGGGATTTCCAGTATTTGACAATGCCGAAACCGTGCTGGCTATTTCCGTTCCTGGTGGTGCTACCTGGACCAGAAAACAGTTTGACGAACTAACGGACTGGGTTAAACGCCCGCAAATTGGCATGCAAGGCCTTGTCTACATAAGGTATAATGAAGATGGAACCATCAAGAGCAGTGTTGATAAATTTTATTCTGAAGAAAAATTACTCTCGATTGCCAGTTATTGTCAATCGCAGAAAGGAGATGTCATACTAATTTTGGCGGGAAGGGAAGAGAAAACCAGAAAAGCTATCAGCGACCTCAGGTTGGAACTGGGCGAAAGATTGGGTCTTCGCAAGAAGGATGAGTATACACTATTGTGGGTATTGGATTTCCCTTTGTTTGAATACAGCGAGGAAGACAACCGTTGGGTTGCCCGTCACCATCCATTTACAGCACCCAAGCCAGATCAGATCAGCACAATGATCAACCATGATCCGGTCATTTCAAATCCTGAATTATATCTTGAACATCCCTATGCCAATATCAAGGCCAATGCCTATGATATGGTATTGAATGGAAATGAAATTGGCGGCGGATCGATTCGGATATATCAACGGGAATTGCAGGAAAAAATGTTTGATGCCCTGGGCATGACCCGTGAGGAAGCCAACCACAAATTCGGATTCCTCCTGGGAGCTTTTGAATACGGTGCACCACCCCATGGCGGCATTGCTTTTGGATTCGACCGCCTTTGCGCCATTCTGGGCGGTAGCGAAAGCATTCGGGATTTTATTGCATTCCCTAAAAATAACAGCGGACGGGATGTCATGCTGGATGCTCCTTCTACCATCGATGAAAAGCAGCTCAGGGAACTATTCATCGAAATTCGCACAGAGAAATAGGCAAACTCCCGTTGGGATTAATAGACGGTTTTGGGTGCTTTCACAACCTGGGTATCCGTTTTAATATAGGGAATGGAATACCCTCCCGAGTCCAGCGTGGCTTTGGGGAAGGCTTTTAAGAGACTGTTCCAGTCTTTTTTATCGATCTGGGTTTGAAATAAATATAAATTCCGGAGGTTTTTCAGGGAGGTGAGACTCAAAACGCCCGCAGAAGTAATTTTTGTACCCACCAGGTTGAGTGACTGGAGGTTTTCCAGCGATTTTAGAAGTGCCAATCCCTTATCGGTAATGAAGGTATGGTCCAATTGTAATTCTGTAAGTTGGGTACATTGGGATAGGGCGATCATGGCTGAATCCGTTATGGGTGTAGAACCTATTTTTAGCCAGACCAACTGATTTTTTATCGGTAGCAGTAGACGAATGTCTGCATCATGAAAATCAGTGGCGGCAACAAAATTGGCTGCAAGAAAATGGCTGTTTTGTGCAACCGGTATGACGACGATTCCCTTATCTTTTAGTAACTGAATGGCTGTGGGATTGGCTTCCTCGACCGGTTGTAAGGGAAGCATCGGAGAACTTTTTTTCTCTACAGGCGCTTTTTGTAAATCCGTCAGCAACGATTTTACTTTTTCGGTTTGCGGTATATCTTTCACTTTTTTAAGAAAATCGGCTCCCTGGTCTATCCACCATTGCAATAGCACAGTTTCTTGCTCACTGAGTTGTGGTTTTTCTTTTGGCGGCATATGGTGCTCTTCTTCCCTGGATGATAAAATCCTTTTAATGAGTATACTTTCAGTTGACTTACCAGGAACAATGACTTCACCATCTTTCCCCCCTTTGATAATCAGGTCCGCCTGATCCAGACGCAGTTTTCCCTTTTGTTTCGTGGCGCTGTGGCAACTATAACATTTTTTCTCCAAAATGGGTGCTACCACATCTGCGTATACCCATGCTTGTTGTATATCGGCGATGGGTTTTCGTATCTTGGCCGTGCCTGTTGTGTCTTCATGGAAATGCAGGGGTTTGGATAGATAATCTGACCCGTGTGTCAGGGACCCACCCAGATGTCCTGTCGTCAGAATCAATATGGCCAGTAGGACAGCAACGGTCATTTGCCATTTGACCAGCCGGTTTTTTCTATGCAATAGGTAAGTTAAGCCGGAAAAAAACGCCACGCTGATACCTGACCATTGATGCAAGGATACAAGGCCTTCCTCATATTCTCCTGCGAGGGAAAGCAAGTAGCCTGTCACACAGGTAGCAATAGCGCAAAGGAAACCCAGCAGCAATATCATGGAAATAACAGGTCGCAGGTAGGCAAACTTTTGTTTTTGGGATAACAAAAGGAAAAGACAGGCCAAAAGCAAAATCCCAATGGGAAGGTGAACCAGTACCGGATGCAGGTGTCCTATGAATTCTGTAATGGATAAAACCACCGGCTGATTTTTAAGACAAATAACGCTTACGCAATAGATTCATCATATACTCATTGATTGCCCACTGATCTGCTACGGGTTGTTGGGTATAAGGAAGTGCAGGCATATAATACGGTGGACCAAATTCAGTCAGGATGGTCAACCGCTGGCCGGTTTTCTTTTTTTGATCAACGACCTTATCCCACCAATCCAAATGTGATTTTACCGCCTCTTCCCACTCAGGCGCACGGGGATCATTCACCTGTGGACCTTCCGGATGCCCTATCCGGGCGTGTATATGATCAACTCTTTGTAGTGCAATATCTACCGTCTCTTGCTGATCCTTCAGCAGGGACTCGTGCACGTTGCACCAGTGCGAAATATCGAGCGTTATTCGCAGATCCGGTATTTTTTCAAAATATGAACGGGCCACGGGAGCAGAATAAAGTATTCTTGATCGATGGGTCTCATGACAAATGATCAAACCAGTTTTTTTAGTCAGCTCCCGCGTATGATCTATAAAGGTCTTATTCTGCTCAAAACTGAAATAGTCGCGACCCGAATGGCAATTGATATACAATGGACGCTGAATTGTCTGGTAGGCGGCTTCATCAATCATCTGGGTAAATTGGTCAAAATGTTTCTGATAGTTACCGTCGGAACCCGCACAGAGGAAACCTACTTCCAGTTGGTATTTTTTTAATAATCCAAACAATTCATCCTGAGATTTTTTTTCCATTGGCCACCAAATCTCTATACCGTCGTAACCGGTCTGTTTAACTTTGGCACAATAGGCGTCGAGGCTACCGGGGAATCCCCAATTGGTGGCCAAGATTTTTAATTCGAAATTGCCGTTCATGATCGATGAGGATGGTTTGGTGAAAGAATAGGCATCAAGGGCAGCAAGCATAAATAGGGTACTGGCCGAACTGCCTACTTCTAAAAAATTTCTTCGGTTCAAGCGATTGTTTTAATAATATATTCCTGGAAGTTTTCTCATGCAATGATTTCATCAATCAATTTGCCGTGAACGTCCGTCAGCCTGTAAGGTCGGCCTTGAAATTGATAAGTAAATTTTTCGTGGTCAAATCCCAGTTGATTGAGGATCGTCGCTTGAATATCGTAGGGTGTTACCTTCCCGCTGATGGCGCTATAACCGATTTCATCTGTTTCGCCATGGCAAAAACCTTTTTTAATGCCACCGCCTGCCATCCAGATTGTAAAGGCATCCACATGATGATCCCTTCCTTTAAAAGGATTCTGTTTGCCTTCCCGATTCTCCTGCATCGGGGTGCGTCCAAATTCTCCACCCCATACAACGAGCGTGTCCTCGAGCAGTCCTCTTTGCTTCAAATCCAGGATGAGGGCGGTCATCGGTTTGTCGACCTGTCTGCATTTATTAATAAATCCAATATCAATGGCCAGGTTTGCATCGCTGCCATGACTATCCCATCCCCAGTCGAATAACTGCACAAAGCGTACGCCCTTTTCGACCAATTTTCGTGCGAGCAGAATATTGTTGGCCAGAGAGGCCTTGTTTGGTTCAGTACCATACATTTCATGAATATAATCCGGCTCATCATTTATGTTCATCACGCCGGGTACTGAAATCTGCATCCGGTAGGCCATTTCATATTGGGATATTCGGGATAAAATTTCTGGATCATGGTATTCGCTGTATTCCTGCTCATTCACCGCATTGATCGCATCAATGGATGCCTTTCTCAGATCGCGATCCATGCCCTGAGGATCTTTGATAAATAATACCGGATCGCCTTCACTGCGACATTGAACACCCTGGTATACGGAAGGCAGAAATCCACTTCCCCATACGCTTTTACCGGCGTCCGGAAATTTACCGCCGGAAGTCAGTACAACAAATCCCGGCAGGTTTTGATTTTCCGAACCCAACCCATACGTAACCCAGGAACCCAGGCTGGGCCTTCCCAATCGCGGGCTGCCGCTGTGCATCAGCAATTGTGCCGGGGCGTGATTGAACTGATCAGTGGTCACGGCTTTTAAAAAACTTACCTCATCTACGATCGTTGAAAAATGTGGAAGAAGTTCGGATATCCATGCCCGGGACTGGCCATATTGTTTGAAACTGGCCTGCGGTCCCAGCATCTTGGGAACGCCTCGGATAAAAGCGAATCGTTTTCCTTCCAGCAAGGATTGTGGACAATCCTGGCCATTTAGTTTCATCAGATCCGGTTTAAAGTCGAATAGCTCCAATTGAGAGGGCGCTCCGGCCATATGGAGATAAATGACCGACTTTGCTTTTCCCGGGAACATCGGCAGTTTGGGAGCCAGCGGATGGGCTGGGTCAAAGGTCGAAACGCTTCCGGCAGTATCAAATCCACATCCGCCTATCAGAGAGCCGAGGGCCAATGCGCCAAAACCCATCGCACTTTCTTTTAAAAAATGCCTTCTGGTAAAGAATTGAGCCGTTCTTTCGTTTGCCTCCTGAAGCAATTGTTGATTCCGCAATTCTTTTTGTGTCATACGGCTTGTTTGTTTCTTTAATTTTTTGTGATCCACTCATCCAGATTCAACATCGCATTGGCCACCACCACCAGCGCAGCCGTTCCCGGATTGTTGTATTGATTCATTTCACCAATGATCTCACAGGTCTTATCCTTTTCTTTTTCAAAACGGTCGTATGCTTCTTTGTACAATTTCTCCAGTATGAGCAATTTTTCCGGAGAAATTGTTTTATACATCATCTTTTTATATCCGTTGCTGATTTGTTTGGCCAGGTCGTTCGGGGCAGCTTTTTGCATATCGAAAGCGAAACCTCTAGCCGCATTCAGGTAAGTAGAATCATTTAATGTGACCAGTGCCTGCAAAGGCGTATTGGTTCTGATTCGTCGGGCCGTGCATACCTCTCTTGCCACGCCATCAAAAGTTATCATGGAGGGATAAGGTGCAGTTCTTTTCCAGTAGGTATATACGGCCCGTCGGTATTGATTTTCCTGAGCACTCATTTTCCAATCCTCGCCATTCCAGGGCGATAACCAAATGCCCTTTGGCTGATAAGGCATCACACTGGGGCCATACATTCTTTCACTCAGCAGGCCGCTGACCATAAGCGACTGGTCACGAATTTGTTCGGCCGATAACCTCACCCGGGGACCCCGTGCATATGATTTGTTGAAGGGATCCTTTTCCAATAAATCAGCGCGAACTTTGGAATCCTGCCTATAGGTGGCTGACATCAACATTTCCTTGAGAAGTTTTTTGATGCTCCATTGATCCTCGTTCATGAATTGCCAAGCCAGCCAGTCCAGCAATTCGGGATGTGTCGGAGCAGCGCCTTGGGTGCCAAAATCTTCCAGGGTTTCTACCAATCCCGAACCGAACAACTGTTCCCAAAGGCGATTGACCAGGGTGCGGGCGATCAATGGATTTTGTTTGCTGGTCATCCAAAGGGCCAATCCCAGACGATTTCTCGGCGCCTTTGGTGGTAAGGGCAACAGCGAGTGGGGTACATCGGGTTTAACTTCTTTTCCCTGAACTAGCCAGTTGCCCCGCTCAAACACATGGGAACTGCGGTGCATATCAGCAGGATTGTCCATCATAATGGGCGTTGTTGGCACTTCAGCAGTGAGCAAACGCCAATAGGTCTTTTGAATAGAATCATAACCAGGCTCCCTTTTCCCCTCCAGGGAACGGGTAAAATAAAACCAGTCGAACTGGCAACCGCTTTCATCCGGTTTTTTCAGGTGCGGATTTTCATAGGTAAAATACAGATCATGGATCCCTACAGCCGGTTGGATGTCCGTTTGCCGGATCACCCAGTTATAGTCTTTGGTTGTATCAAGTCGAATCCTATTTAAAATCAATCCGTCGGGTTTATCCAGGTGAATGATCCAGTCACCACCTTTTACAAATCCTGCATAGCGAAAGATCAAACGGTTTTTCTGGTCGAGGTCCACATGTTTTAACCGCGCTACGGCATGGTTGCGGAAAATAAGCCATTTGGTATCGGCCAGTTCGCTGTTTCGGAATTGATCCGCATCCAGGGAATTGATGGCGGGCTGCCAGGTTTTTAAAAACAGGGCTACCTCTTTGGCCTGATCCTTTGATCCATGCTTGCCTATCCAGCTCACCACATGATTCAGACTCAAACTATCCTGTGTGCTGTAATGGCGCAGCAGCGGATAATCCGCATAAGAATCCTCATCCCGGGTATCATTAAAAAAGGCCATGAATTTGTAGTACTCATCGTGAGTAAACGGATCGTAGGGATGACTATGGCATTGAACACAGGAAAAAGTGGTGCCCATCAGACCCTCCCAGGTCGCGTTCACTCTATCCAGCACCGCAGCTGTCCGGAATTCTTCGTTTTCCGTACCTCCTTCATCGTTGGTCATGGTGTTTCGATGAAAAGCGGTTGCGATGAATTGATCATCCGATGGATCTGGTAAAAGATCACCAGCCAGCTGGTCTATTAAGAACCGGTCATAACCGCGGTCTTCATTAAAGGCCTGAATGAGCCAGTCCCGGTATCTCCAGATACTTCGATCCCCATCTCTTTCATACCCTTTTGTATCGGCATATCGCGCAATATCCATCCACATAGCTGCCCACCGTTCTCCATAATGCGGAGACGAGAGCAGCGCATCCACCAATTTTTCATAGGCCTGGTCGGAGCCATCGGTCAGAAAAGCGTTTGCGATATTTTCTTCCGGCGGCATACCCGTAATATCCAGACTTACCCTACGCAGCAAGGTCGCCTTATCGGCCGGTTCAGATGGCTGGATTTTTTCCTGCTGTAGTTTGTCCCAGATGAAGTAATCGACATCATTTTTAATCCAGGCTGGTTTTTTAGGAGTGATCAGTCCAAAAAAAATGGGTTTGGGTTTGGGTGGTTCGGTTGGTTTGACAGGAAGGTAGGCCCAGTGATCACCCCATTTAGCGCCTTCTTTGATCCAACGTTTCAGAATGGATATTTCTTCTTTAGTAAGCGGTTCGTGTTTATAGGGCATTCTTTCCTCCGGGTCCTGAAGACCGATCCTGCGCATCATCTCACTTTTTTCGGGATGACCCGGTACGATGGCCGGTTTTCCGGATTCGGTTTGTCCCAGCGCTTCGGCACGAAAAAGCAGGCTAAATCCGGATTTGCGCCGTACACCCCCGTGACAGGTAATACATTTTTTATTGAAGATGGGCTTGACCTCGGCATTAAAATCAACCGGTTGATTGCGAGCACTGAATATAAAAAAAAGCACGGCCATCCCCATGAGAAGGGCAAGCACCCACCATTTCTTATGTAATAGAAAAGGTAACATTCAAGCAACCGTATATGCTCTGAAGTTACATTTTTTTCAGTAAGGTTTTGGTCTTAAGAATTGCCTTGAATTATTTTTATTCCACAATTTTAATCGTTCCCCCACCATTGTAGGAATGATATTCCCCGTTGTACATCGCATCGGCGCTCACGGGTCCCATTTTAAATACACCCGGTGAGACCGCTCGAACAGCATAATAATAATTCTGTCGAAGTGCATCGGCATCCACGAACAGATTTATCCGGTCGTCCCGAACGTCGAGCGCCGTAGGGGTGGCGGCCTCCTTTATCCAGTCCATACCCGGAATATCTTTGGTCCGTGGGTTTTCAATTTCAAAACCAGCCGGTAAAAGATCCGTGATCACGACGTTCTCAATGTCGTTGCTAAAGGATTTTTCCAGACTGATCTCTACGATCACCAGTTCATTTTGTTTGAAAGTATTCCCGACAATGGGATTTCCGTAACGATCAAAAAAATGTTTGCGCACTTTTAGGTAGTTGTCGGATTCTTTCATCGTGCCTCCGGCTGAGATTCCTTCTTCCTCCCAGTAATAATATAGATTTCCTTTTCCCCCCGATACAATTTCCGTCCGGCCTTCACTTAATTGGTCGGCTTTTAATTTCAGGTCCGTTCCATTAAAATCCGCAATCTTTTTACCATTTACTAGAACGGATGCGGTCGCCGTAGACACTCCTTCCCTTTTAGCAATCTTACCCAGCGACAAAAATCCAAATACAAGTTCCTGTGTGTTGTACCAGGTACGTTCTTTTAGTTTATCGGAAACGTGTTTGGCCATTTCTGAAACTTGCGGGTTTGCAGGATCAGCATCCAGCAAAACATCCAGGGACATTGCCTCATCCCGGATGTCGGAAGAAAAACTTCCACCCGTTTCCGTATTCGCGATTTCTCCCGTGAAATGTGTCGGGAGAAATTGCCGGAAACTATTCTTATCTCCGGACAGTGCATAGGCAGCAGCCAGCAAGTATTTACAGTCCAGACTCAGCAAGGAGGGATTTGCTTTATAATAATTCATCAGGGCTGTATTGGGTTTGGAAGAAAGGGCCAGGACATACAATCCGTAAATCACTTCTTTGGGAACAATTTTTTTGACCTGGTCCCGGTTATAATAATAGTTGATGGTTTTTCTTTCTTTCAGGCTCGAATTGATGTAAGCCAGCAAGGTTTCCAATAGTCCTTTGTCCACGTCAAAACCCGCTTTATCTGCCTCGAGTAAAAAATGCGCCGCATAGATGCTGGCCCACCAGTTGGCCGTTTTTTCATCATCCCAGAGTGTGATGGCTCCGTTGTACAGTTGCCGCATCTTAATTTTCCGTATGGCCTCCTGGACATTGTAATTGGCGGTGGTTTTGTTTCCGTTCACCATATGCAGTGCTTCCGACAACTCTCCGAAATACAATTGTGGGAAAGCTGCTGAAACAGTTTGTTCAGTGCATCCATAAGGATATTCCAAAAGATCGCCCAGGTATTTGCCCAGCCCGGCTCCCGGAAATCGAGTAAGGAATAATTGTCGGCTGATGCTGGAGGGAATATAGTCGGCGTTGTCAAATGTAATGGTCTGCGCAGCAGGTGCGGTCAAGGCGCCGTTGCCGGTACTCTTTTGCAATGAGGCTGCGGGACGGATACCGATTTCGGTTGTATCGCTGAACTTTCCGCCCGGTCCGTTCACCTCCACCATAATTTTTCCCGTTCCTATAACTGGTGCTGCCAAAACCGTAAAATACAGACGCTTTTCTCCATGGGGTGCAATGGTGAAGGCAAGGGTTTTGTTTCCTCCAACCAGGATGCCTCCGCTGCTTTGCAGTATGGCTGAACCATTGGCGGTCGCCGATGTGGTGTTGGTGATGGTAACGGGCATACGGATTGAATCCGATGGACTCAGAAACCGGGGCAGTGCTGTACTCAACACGAGTGGATCGGCAACCGTCATCTTTGATTCGGCTGAACCAAACTGTTCGCCTCGATAGGAAACGGCCATCAGCCTGACTTCCCCCGAAAACTGAGGGATGGACAGTTGAAAGGTCGCTTCTCCATTCCCGTCGGTCTTTTGAATACCACTCCAGTAAGAGAGAATTTTAATCCTTTTGGCAGGCATGGGATTGGTCCGTTTGGTCATGTCGGTTTCGCCATCTCCTCCTGTACTGCTTAAACGAGCCTTCAATTCCGGAAGCAAGAGCGGATACAGATCATAGTCCGTAACACCCAATGCCCGACGGTCATAAAAATAATTATAGGGATCCGGTGTCTTAAAATCAGTAACCTGCAAAACGCCGTTATCCACCGCTGCAAGGGTGACTAGGCTATTGGGAGCTGCCTTTATTTTAATTTCCTGTTGCGTCCGCGACCGGACGGTTGTACGGGCAAGAATTTCTACCGGAATTTTTCGACCCCTGTCTTCCACCGTCAGATTTTCAAAACCGTGGGCCACCGTTAAGGGGATATCTGACATTCCATGTGGCTTGATTAGGGTCGCCGTTATATAAGCATTGGGGACCGCTTCGCTCGTCAGCTTCAGCTCTACGCTCGCAGTTCGCTTTTCAACATCCACCCATTGATAGCTGATCAGCTTATTTGTTTCCAAAGTAACCAACATGCGTCCATCAAAAGGAGCTTTAAACAATGCACGGACCGATTCTCCATTGTAGTAAGAAGACTTATCCAGCTGGATATCCACCTGGCCTTCGTTGTTGACTTCGAATGACGAATTATCAGACCCCCAGGACCCATAGCTGTAAAATGATTTACTTACATAAGTATCCGAGCCAGGTATAGCAACACGCAATTCATAGTCTCCGGAAGTGCGCGGAACATAAGAAAATAATGTCTGGTCGCCCGTTACCTTCACCGTCGTTGAACTGATCAGCTTATCTTCCTTTTGAGACTCGTACCGGAAATAATCTCCGCTTTTGCTGATAATGGTCCGGTATTCGTGTTTGATAACGGAAACTTCGGCGGAAGCGGAAAGCACCGCCTGGTCTTTGCTCAAGGCTATCAAATGAAATCCTACCGGCTGATTGAGGGGGTAAAACCAGTTGCCGTCCTCGGCGATACCAAAGTATACAGACTGTGTGTAAATGTTGGCACTTGTCAACCGACTCACCGGCCTGCCGGTTTCATCAAAAACGGTACTGTAGAAGTCTGCCTGGAGCATTCCAATATTTCGGTACATATCTTCTATAGTAAAACTTTCGCTGGCTTCGCCCGAAGCATTGGTTTTGCCTTCCCGGGTAACTTTATCGGTAAAAGTCTTTTGATTGGTCAGGCTGAAATCGTAATTGTTGTATTTTTTTGGATTGAAAGTTTTTTGCTTCAGCTGAATCTCGCATTCATAGTTTCTGTCAGCAGCAGGTGGCCCAAAAAAATTAACGGCTGATATTTTCAATTGGGCGGTTGCGCCCGGTTCATAAAACGCCGCATTGAGGGTAGCCGTGACCTTTATCCTGTCCGGTACAAATTCTTCGACGTGAAAAGGCTGCGTCGTGAGTAATATATCATTGGAAGAATACAGTTCCAGGGAATAGGTTCCGGTGATCGAAGTAATGGGCAAATCAATGTTTCCTTCCAGAGAACCCTGCTCATTGAGGGTCTTGCGGAAAGTTTTTACTTCTTTTCCATTGGGGAAAAGAAATTTCAATTTTACAGGAATCTCTCCTGGTGATTTCCAGGCATAGTCGCGGACGATGGCAGAATAGTTTATTTTCTCCCCGGGCCGGTATATATCCCTTTCTGGATAGATAAACGCATCCAGACCTGTTGCATTCAGGGTCTTGCCTCCGACATCAAAGCGCGAAGTGTTGATACGCGATGAGCTGAAGTTCAGGTAATTGAAATCATCGGCTGTTTTTGCAATGATCATGGCCGGTTTGAAACCGGAAAATTCCCTCCGCTGATAGGATATGGTTGCAGTACCCTGTTCGTCACTGGTACCCATACCGAGGATTTGATTGTTGGCACCGTATGCAATTAGGTTGACGCCTTTGAGTGGCTTTGCGGTCTGAATTGAGTTGGCAAATACTACCAGATGGTCTGCCCCTTCCTTGGCAATAAGTCCGATATCAGACAGAGAAAGAAAACGACTGTCACGTACCCAATAGTCTTTGGTTGAATGAATCATGACATGATAGATCCCTTTGAATTCTGGTAACTTATCCTCGATGTCCAAGTGCAAAAGCCGGCTGCCGCCATATTTTGGAAGTAGCCTGGTTTCAACTTCCTGTTCATAAATCACATCTCCGGAAGTTGATGAAGCGTTGTCCTCGTAATAGTTATTGATGCCCTCTTTTTCCTGGGGATAGTAGCCGTTTTTCTGTGCGGCCAGCAGGTTGTTTTCATATATCTTGGAAATAACCAATTTTACTTTTTCCACATTGGTGATGCGAACTTCTATATTTTTCTCTCCCTGACCCGACAAATACATCCCTTTGCTGTTCTGAAAACTAATGGCCGGCTCCAGCGCTCCGAATGCAAGATTATTGATATAGTCCTCGCTCAGGGTGCCACCGATTTTCCCGCGCAAGCCTTTTTTTATAGTAAGCAAATAAGTTTTATCTACATCGAATCCATCGCTGTGGATCGTAAAACCATTATCAGTCAGTTCGGTATTGAATTTTACAGCCGGCTCCAGTTGAATGAAGGATGCCAAATCACTGCTGTTGATTTGCTGGCTGGTTGAAACCCGGATCGTCCCACCTGTACCCTCGGGGTCAGCCACTATTTCGTTGATGCGTAAAATAAAGGGAGAGGGAATCATGGCGCTGGCCTCTATCTGCTCCGGGGTCCCATTGCTTCCTCCGACCGGAATCAGTCCTTTGTCCAACTGCAGCTTGACTTCATAGTCCTTGTCGGCCGTGGCAACGTTGGCGAGTCTGACAGAAATGGTTGAAGAGGCAGAAAGGGTTTGAAGAGTATACTCTACCGGTTTGTCGTCAATGGTCATTTTCAATTTTTCCTTCAACCCGGATGGATCGACAGGATAGTTAAACATCAAATCGAGTTGAGGCCAATAGTTTTTGGTATTCTCGTCCTGATTCCAGCTGCTGATGGTATTTTCTAGCTTAAGTAAGGGCGTATGAAAATGGATGTCGTTTGCATCTTTAAAATGGTTGTATGAAGTGTATTGAAGAATGTCGCTGTTAAGCGTTGCCCGGTATTGGGTAGCCGGAAGCATGGGTTGGGAGGGGGAAAAAACCAACTCGTCGCCATGTTCCCATCGAAATTTACCAGCGATGGCTGGTTCAAAGGAAATATATTTAGTGGAATCCCATCGGTTAATCAAGGAATCGGCCATGAGTGTTTTGTCGAATCGGAAAACCAGGTTGGTCAGCGGGGCTACTTCATCTTTGGCATTGGTAAAATCCAGTTTGACCAGGTTTCTATTGCAGGAAAATAACAAAATGGAAAAAACAACAAGTGTCAGAATTTGGGTTTTCAATCGCATGGAAAGAGGTTGGTTGATTTGTAGGCGTTAATATACAAAAAGCCATAGTACTCTTCTGGTGCCCGATGAAAATATCTCCTTATTTTTACGCCCATAAATCATTCGACTCATGGCTTATCAATTGCTTAAGGGAAAAAAGGGAATCATATTTGGCGCACTAGATGAAAAGTCACTTGCCTGGAGGACAGCCCTGCGTTGTTATGAGGAAGGCGCTGAACTGGTTCTGACCAATGCACCGGTAGCGCTGCGGATGGGTGAGATCAATAAGCTGGCTACGCTCGTAAAGGCACCGGTAATCGGGGCGGATGTAACCAAATCCGAGGACCTGAAAAAGCTATTTGAAGATTCCGTGGCCCATTTCGGGAGCAAGATCGACTTCGTTTTGCACTCCGTAGGCATGAGCGTCAATATGAGAAAAGGGAAAGCATATACCGAGTTGGATTATGGGTTTAATCAAAAGACCCTGGATATTTCTGCCATGTCCTTTCACCGGGTTTTACAAACAGCCTATAAGTTGGATGCCATCAACTACTGGGGTAGCGTAGTCGCCCTTACCTATATTGCCGCACAAAGAGTTTTTCCCGATTACAATGAAATGGCAGATGCCAAGGCCTTGTTGGAAAGCATAGCCCGCAGTTTCGGATATTATTATGGAATAAAGAAAAAGGTTCGTATCAATACCGTTTCCCAGTCTCCGACCAAAACGACTGCGGGCAGTGGTGTCAAAGGTTTCGATGGATTTCAGGAATATGCGGAAAAGATGAGTCCGCTGGGCAATGCCAGCGCTGACGACTGTGCCGCCTACCTGGCTGTTTTATTCAGCGATCTAACGCGGATGGTCACCATGCAGAATCTTTTTCATGATGGAGGGTTCTCGTTTACAGGCGTGACGGAAGCGGTGGTAGCAGAAATTGAAAAAAATCATTTGGAAGCGTGAGCATTTGGTTAAGCATCTAAAAACAAACGATACCATGACCCTGATAAAAAAAGTCCTTTCGAAGAAACGAAAGGACTTTTTCCATATTGAAGGGAAGTTATGTACTCAATATTCGTCTTCGTTGAAAAAGAAATCTTCCTGAGAGGGATAATCCGGCCAGATATCATCGATGCCTTCATAAATTTCTCCTTCATCTTCCAGTTCCTGCAAATTTTCCACCACTTCAATCGGCGCGCCGGAACGAATGGCGTAATCGATCAGTTCGTCTTTTGTGGCGGGCCAGGGAGCATCTTCCAGGTAGCTGGCTAGTTCAAGTGTCCAAAACATCGGTATCCTAGTTTAATTCTATCGTTTTTTAATAAGGTCAGATTGATAGGTAATACCCGGAACGGAAAGGGTAGGGCTGCCTTTAATTTTTCGCAAAAGTAATTTTTATAATGAAACAACCAAATACCATTTATAGGCCCAATAGGCTGAACCGCTGGGAACAAGCCGTTATATTTGCGAATGATCCCAACTTCGGCCGGAAATCCCATTCTTACAGCCAGGAATATTCACAAACATTACGGATCGCTGCATGTCTTGCAGGGGGTGGATCTGGATATCCATGCCGGTGAGATTGTCAGTATGGTGGGGCCTTCCGGGTCCGGCAAAAGCACTTTATTACACATTCTGGGTACCCTGGATGAGGCAGCGGAAGGAGAAATCCGCCTTAAAGACAACGAATTGCACAGTTTGAAGGGGAAATCCCTGGCGGCATTCCGAAACCGGCATATCGGCTTTGTTTTTCAGTTTCACCACTTATTGCCAGAATTTACCGCCCTGGAGAACGTTTGTATACCGGGTTGGATATCGGGCCAAAACAAGTCCGAAGTAGAATCCCGGGCCCGGCAGCTGGTTGAGAGCCTGGGCGTCGGTCACCGGATGGACAACAAACCGGGTGCTTTATCGGGGGGTGAGCAACAAAGGATAGCCGTTTGCCGGGCATTGATCAACAGCCCGGATATCATTTTTGCCGACGAACCCACCGGAAACCTGGATTCCGCCAATGCCAAGGAGCTGCATCAGTTGTTTTTCGAACTTAGAAAAAAATTCAATCAGACTTTTCTGATCGTTACCCACAATGAAGCGCTGGCAGAAATGAGTGACCGCGTCGTGCGGATGAAAGATGGGAGGGTAATCTGATTACCCATTAAAAGGTCCTGTTGGTTCAAATTCCTCTTGGCTTCCAGGCAATCTCTTCAGCGCCAAGTAGATGGGCAAGCCAGCGGGCCAGTACGAACAAATAGTCACTCAACCTGTTGAGGTACTGGAGGACTAAGGGTTGAGCGGGCGGATTTTTATCGTCGAGTGCCACGGCCAGTCGTTCGGCACGTCTGCAAACGGTTCGGCAAATATGAGCGGTGGAAACGGTGACATGGCCGCCGGGCAGGATAAAAGACTTCATTTCCGGCAGCACCTCGTTCATGGTATCCATTTCTTTTTCCAGCAAAAGAATATCGGTTTCCTTCAGGTCCGGTATTTTCATAGAAATATCTTTGTTTGGATCACAGGCCATGGACGATCCGATCGTAAACAACCGGTCCTGAATTTCGCGCAACATTTCACGGCTATGGATATCCGTTATCTGGTCAGTCAGCAATCCAATAAACGCATTCAGCTCGTCTACCGTGCCGTAAGCTTCGATTCTGGAATGGCTTTTTGGAACTTTTGTTCCACCGATCAGGCTTGTCTTACCACCATCCCCGGTTTTAGTGTAAATCTTTTTAGACATAATTTCTCAGGGCTTTTATCCTAGGCAGGAACAGCCGCGGCGTTGTAAAAACCCTCTTTGCGCTTGTCGGTTTCGATGACACCGTCTCTTAGCCTGACTACCCGATGGGCATAATTAGAAATGTCTTCTTCGTGCGTTACGAGCACAACCGTATTTCCCGCAGCCTGAATTTTGTTGAAAATTTCCATAATTTCTATGGAAGTTTTGGTGTCCAGATTTCCAGTGGGCTCATCAGCTAAAATGATGGATGGATTATTGACCAGTGCCCGGGCAATGGCTACCCGCTGACACTGCCCTCCGGACAATTCATTGGGTTTATGGTGGCTTCGGTCCGTCAGGCTAACCTTATCCAAAACCGCCATGGCCATCTCCGTCCTGGTTTTTTTACTGACCCCTGCGTATACCAGGGGAAGGGCTACATTTTCTGCAGCGGTGAGACGAGGTAACAAATTAAACTGTTGAAACACAAAACCAATTTCCTTATTTCTTACTTCTGCCAGGTCGTCATCGGGCATCTCGCTTACATCCTGGCCATTCAGAATATATTTCCCTTCGGTGGGCGAATCCAGGCAACCCAAGATATTCATCAGGGTACTTTTCCCGGAGCCCGAAGGTCCCATCAGGGCTACATATTCATTCTTGAAAATATCCAGGCTGATTCCTTTCAATACGGGAACAGCCTGCTTGCCCATGAAATAACTTTTTACAATTCTTTCCAGATGAATGATAGAAGAAGATGCCATATAAAAAATTTCATTTGCCTCCCGAAGCCGAAGCTGGATTTTTTACCACCTGTGGTACTTTAAAATACTGGTCGTCAGCTACAGGAGCATTCTTCAAAGCCTTTTCCCGATTCATAGCTGGTTCCGGCTCGTCGTCCCGCAAGACATTGGATTCCTCCCCCATATAAAAAAGAGGTTCCGTCTCCCGAAGATCGAGTTCATTGAGCTTTTCTACAAAACCGATCATTTTCTGCAGATCTTTTTTAATTTCCTGCTTTCCGGCTGGATCAAATTCCAGGCAGGCCAGTTTGCATAAATTCTCTATCAGCGCATCATTCACTTCCATGCTAAGGGATTCAGACAAAAATAACGGTTTCAGGGAGATTTTGAGTGCCTCTTCATTATCTTCGCCTTCCTCTATGGAGAAAAATAAAGAAATTGTTTTAAGCGGTATCCGGCCCACCGGGTTTCTTCACCTGGGGAACTATTTTGGGGCACTACAGAACTGGGCAAGGATGCAATATGAATATGAATGCTACTTTTTCATAGCCGACTGGCACAGCCTTACTACCCATGCCGATACCCGTGAATTGAGATCGAATACCATCAGTCTGGTTTCGGAGCTGATTGCCGGTGGGCTTGACCCGGATGTATGCACGATTTATGCCCAGAGTGATATACTCGAAATTCCCGAATTGTATTTATACCTGAATATGCTTGCATATAAAGGTGAATTGGAAAAAACAGTAACCTTTAAAGAAAAAGCCAGGAAGCAACCGGAAAATATCAATGCAGGATTGCTGACTTATCCGGTATTGCAAGCAGCGGATATTCTGGTCCACCGTTCTCATTTTGTGCCGGTCGGAAAAGACCAGGAACAACACATTGAAATGACCCGCAATTTCGCGGAGCGATTCAATCATCGCTACGGAACCGTATTCCCGGTTCCCAAAGCCTTCAGTTACAGCGATGGGCTCATTAAAATACTCAGTCTTGACGGAACCGGCAAAATGAGCAAGAGTGAACAGCAGATGAATACCATCTATTTGAAAGATGAGGATGATCTGATCACCAAAAAAATCATGAGGGCAAAAACCGATCAGGGTCCGCAATCCCCCAATAGCAAAAAGCCTGACTATATTGAAGGACTTTTCACCCTGCTTTCTCTGGTAAGCAGTGCGGAAGTTCTGGCAAAATATGAAGATGATTTTAATCATTGCCGGATCCGGTACGGAGATATGAAAAAGCAATTGGCCATCGACCTGATCCGGTTCATCAAACCCATACGGGAAAAAGCGGCCGCATTGCAAAATGATCCGGCACAAATCGATGAGATTCTGGCGAAAGGCGCTGAGAAAGCCAGAAAAAGTGCATCCGCAACGCTTTCGGAAGTTCGAAAAGCCCTGGGTTTTAAATAAACCCGACCTCATCGATTCTTTTTATATTTCGGTCATAAGAATTTACATTTAGGAATGGCAAAAACGAAGAAACCCAAGCATATTGCCGTAGCTGGTAATATCGGTGCCGGTAAAACAACGCTCACCGAGTTACTGAGCAAGCATTATAAGTGGATCCCACAATTTGAAGACGTCGATCACAATCCTTATCTCAACGATTTTTACGACGATATGCCCCGGTGGAGTTTTAATCTGCAGGTATTTTTCCTTAACGGCCGGCTTAATCAATTGCTTGAAATTTATAGTGGAACGGAAACCGTGATCCAGGACCGCACGATTTATGAAGATGCCCACATTTTTGCGCCAAACCTCCATGATATGGGCCTGATGAGCAAACGGGATTTTAACAATTACTTTCAATTTTTTCAGACCTTGAAACGCATGGTACAGCCGCCGGATCTTCTCATTTATTTGCAGGCTTCGGTTCCAACGCTGGTGGGGCAAATTCAGAAACGTGGACGGGAATATGAAGAAAATATCCGGTTGGACTATCTAAAACGGCTCAACGACCTTTACAATAAATGGATTGATGGGTATAAAGAGGGGGGCTTGCTGGTAGTGGATGTGGATAAAAATAAATTTCCGGAAAATGAAGAGCACCTCGGAGATATCATAACCCGGATTGATGCCCAACTGTATGGACTGTTTTAAGAGGGCAGGAAAATAAAAAAGCTCCTTTTACCAGGAGCTTTATAGCAAACGATGTTAGAGGTCGTTAGTTGATTAGCAATCAGCTGCCAAGATGACGAAAATATTTATAAAAAAACAAGTTTTCGTTAAGTTTTTTTTGAATTGGTGCCAGGCAGTCGGATTTTAGGCCTAAAACCGCTGGTTTAGCCTGCCCAGCCTACTTTAACCATGAAATACTTACCATTAAAGCCCACTATTTTTATTGGAAACCGCCAGCGGTTCGCTGCGGAAATGCAACCCGCTTCGATTGCCATCTTTGTAGGCAACGATGAAATGCCGTCCAATGGCGATGCGCTCTATCCCTATAGGCAGAACAGCGATCTGTACTGGCTGACCGGAATTGTCCAGGAGGATACGATGTTGGTTCTGTTTCCAGACCATCCGGACCCCAAATATCGCGAAGTATTGATTCTGGTGCGGCCCAACGAGATGAAAGAAAAATGGGATGGCAAAAGATTGCGAGCCGAAGAAGGCAAAACCATATCAGGCATTGGCACCGTGGTCTGGTTAGATGCCCACGACGCGCTATTGCAGACCTGGATTCATCTGGCAAAAAATATTTATTTGGATTCCAATGAGAACGACCGGAAAGCCAGTCTTCTTCAAACTCGGGAATACCGTTTTATAGAAGAAACAAAAAAAAGATATCCCTTGCACCAATACCTGCGGGCAGCAGTTATTTTAAAGGCCTTGCGTGCGGTGAAATCACTAGAGGAGGTGGAAGTCATTCAGGTAGCCATCGACATTACGGCCCGCAGTTTTATGCGGGTCATGAAATTTCTTCGACCCGGCATATTTGAATATGAAGTGGAAGCGGAAATTCAGCATTCATTTCTTTCGCAAAGAGCTACCGGTCCAGCATACGGCAGTATCCTGGCTTCGGGAGAAAATGCCTGTACCCTTCACTATGTTTCCAATAATCAGGAATGCAAGGACGGCGACCTGATCCTGATGGATTTTGGCGCAGAATATGGTGGATACAATGCGGATTTGACCCGTACCATTCCGGTCAACGGAAAATATACGCGAAGACAAAAGCAGGTATACAATGCCTGTCTGCACCTGCATCAGTATGCCAAGAGCCTGCTAAAACCGGGGATTACCATCAATGACTATCACGTGAAAGTGGGCAAAGAAGCCGACTTGGTGTTTCAGAAAATTGGATTGCTCACCAAGTCGGATGTGAAAAATTCCACACCTGAAAATCCAGCTTACTGGAAATACATGTACCACGGTATTTCCCATCACCTGGGCTTGGATGTCCATGACCTGGGTCCCCGTGCAGAACCGTTGCGGGCGGGTATGGTGCTCACCGTAGAACCGGGCATCTATATTCAGGAGGAAAAAATGGGTATACGCATAGAAAATAATGTCTGGCTCACCAAAACGGGCAATAAAGATCTGATGAAACATATCCCCATTACAGTAGAAGAAATAGAAGCGTCTATGAAAAAGCTTAAATCTTAAGGCTTCGAATAAAACAAAAGATCCGGAACAGGTTAGTTTTTTTGAAGTGTTTTCAAATTCTTTAATATTTAAATTTCCAAATTCTCGAATGAAGTTTATTCCCAACCTGCTTACCCTGCTGAACTTGTTTTTTGGATGCATTGCCATTATTTGCATTCTGCAAAATGGAATCGTCATTGTCAACAATCCTGACGGCTCTCAGATACTGGACATTCCTGAAAGGATCTGGCTGGCTCCTTTATTTATTGGCCTGGCTGCGGTTGCTGATTTCCTGGACGGGTTCCTGGCCCGGCTGTTGAAACAGTCATCCCCCCTGGGGGGACAGCTGGACTCCTTAGCGGATGTCGTTAGTTTTGGCGTGGCGCCCGGACTGATCATTTACCAGTTCTTAAGACTGAGTTATATCCGACAGATAAATGGTTTGGATGTCTCTATGCTCTGGCTTTTACCATCCCTGATCCTGCCCTGTGCGGCCGCTTACCGGTTGGCGGTTTTTAATCTGGATACCACCCAATCCAAAAGTTTTAAAGGCATTCCTGTGCCGGCAGTGGGACTGACCATTGCGTCCTTTCCCTTGATATACTGGACACAGGGTAGCCAGGTCTTGGATTGGTTGATGAATAAATGGGTGCTTTATGGGATTGTTCTTTTGGTTTCTTATGGAATGGTCAGCCGGGTACCGATGCTTTCTATGAAAATGAGCGGCAGCAAGGACCCGCAAATGATTCCGCGCATCGTATTGATCATCTTATCGGTGGTGTCCTTGATCTTTTTGCATTGGTTGGCCGTACCGCTTATATTCCTTTTTTACATTGTCCTATCTTTGCTTTTCAAAAACAGGATTGCATGAATTATACGGTACAGGTAAAAGTGATGCCTCTCAAAGAACTGTTGGATCCGCAAGGCAAAGCGGTCATGGGAGGATTGCAAAATCTTGGTATAAAAACAGTACAGGATGTACGGATAGGGAAGACCATCCAATTGCAGGTGGAAGCCCCCAGTTCTGAGGAAGCAAAAAAAATTGCAGCAGACGCCAGCAACAAACTGTTGGCAAATCCGGTCATGGAATATTTTGAAATCTCAGTGTTGTAAATAATTCGGCAGTACGGGCGCTGTGGCTTTGAACCAGCCTGAACCTAATCATGTTTGCGATTCATCGAATGTAAATATTCCCGCGTACTCGCTTCCGCGAATTTTCAAATTCTCTCATGCTCTATCTGGTACCATCACCCATCGGCAATCTTCAGGACATTAGTTTGCGCGCATTGGAAGTGCTTCGAAAGGCGGACCTGATTTTGGCAGAAGATACCCGCAATTCGATGAAACTGCTGAACCATTTCCAAATCGTAAAACCTCTCACCCCCTATCACCAACACAATGAACACAAGGTCCTGAGACATCTGGTAGATCAGTTGTTGCAAGGGCGGGTAATGGCACTACTCACGGATGCGGGAACACCTGGTGTTTCAGATCCTGCCTTTCTTTTGGTTCGCGAATGCATCGGGGTGAATATTCGGGTAGAGTGCCTGCCTGGGGCTACTGCCTTTGTTCCGGCCCTGGTTAATAGTGGCCTGCCAATGAACCGCTTTTGTTTTGAAGGATTTCTTCCCTTGAAAAAGGGCCGCCAGACCTTATTAAAAAAACTGGCTTTGGAAGACAGGACCCTGGTCTTTTACGAATCTCCGATAAGGCTGGTCAGAACGCTGGAAGAATTCATACTATATTTTGGTGCCAGCAGGAACTGCTCCGTAAGCCGAGAACTCAGCAAGATATTTGAGGAAAACATTCGGGGTACGTTGGCTGAAGTCCTGGCGCATTTCAAGGAAAAAGGCGTTAAAGGGGAAATCGTTATTGTCGTGGAAGGCCTTGGCTGACGGGGCGTTTCGGATCTTTATTTTTTATTCATATAAGTTAAAACCATGCATCGGAAGATTTTTGAAAATTTGTTATACCCATCTGTTTTTTTAGTCATTTTTCAAATGACCGGCCTGATCGCTTTCGGGCAACCGGATTACTGGCAGCAGCGGGTCAAATATGTGATGGATATCGACATGAATGTAGCAACCAACCGGTTCACTGGTAAACAACAGCTGGCCTATACCAACAATTCACCCGATACATTGAGAAAGGTTTTTTATCATCTCTACTGGAACGCCTTCCAACCCAATTCCATGATGGATAACCGGAGTCAGTCCTGGGGAGAAAATTCGATCAGTGGAAAACCCGATTGGGATATGCGGGTCCAGGACCGCATTCACTTTTTGACACCCGAAGAGATCGGGTACCAAAAAATCATTTCTTTAAAAATGAACGGCGTAGCGCAGCCCTTTCAAATGAAGGAGACCATCCTGGAAGTCAACCTGACCAAACCCATTGCGCCCAATACCACGGTTCATTTCGACATGAATTTTGAAGCCCAGGTTCCCTTGCAGATCCGGCGGAGCGGAAGGGACAATCCTGATACCCGGGTTCGTTATTCCATGAGCCAGTGGTATCCCAAAATCTGTGAATACGACTACGAAGGATGGCATGCCACCCCTTATTTAAACGGCGAATTTTATGGCGTATGGGGAGATTTTGATGTCACCATTCATATTGATAAGTCTTATATGCTTGGAGGTTCCGGTTATTTGCAAAATCCCCAGGAAGTGGGTTATGGCTACGAATCAACGCAGGTGAATCTGGTTCGTCCTACGGGGAACAAACTGAATTGGCATTTTGTGGCACCCAATGTGCACGATTTCGTCTGGGCAGCGGATCCGGGATTTAAACACGTCACTAAAAAGATACGCAGTGATCTTACCCTGCACCTGCTTTACAAACCTACTTCTGCAACCGAAAAAGACTGGCTTCATATCCTGGAAGTGATGGAGCAGGCACTTCCCTATATAGAAAAAACCTATGGTCCCTATCCATATAAACAATATTCCTTTATCGAAGGAGGAGATGGAGGAATGGAATATCCGATGGCTACCTTACTCAAAGAGCCCGCAGGGTATATGCATGAATTTATGCACAGCTGGTACCAGGGGATGATGGGGACCAATGAATTGGAAAACGCCTGGATGGACGAAGGATTCACTCAATATGCGGGCGCCCGAAACTGGGGCTTCCTCAACAAGGACAGCTCATCGGAACAATCGTTCAAAAAGGAATTTGACGCTTATTTTAAATTAGCCAAAAGTAATTATCAGGAGCCGATGACAACCTATGCCGATTATTTTAATACCCGGACCGGGTATACCGCGACCAGTTATTATAAAGGTTGCGTTTTTATGGTCCAACTGGGTTATATCGTCGGTGATCAGAATCTGGACAAAATATTGTTAGAATATTACAAAGAATGGCGGTTCAAACATCCCAATCCGAATGATTTCTTCCGGGTCGCGGAAAAAATTAGCCATATACAGCTGAATTGGTATAACGATTTTTGGATCAAAAGCATCAAGAAAATCGACTACGGGATAGACAGTTTGTGGGAAGTAAATGGGAAGACCAGAATCCGGCTTCGGATGCTGGGTCAGGTTCCCATGCCGATAGATGTATCCCTGCAGTTTAAAGATGGAACAAAAGAAACCGCTTATATACCACTGTATTCCATGTTTGGGGAAAAACCTGCAGAGGATACCAATATCCCCCGCAATGTATTTGAACCCTGGAAATGGACCAGCAAGGATTATGAGTTTGAAATAAACCACCGGCTGACGGATCTAAAAATTATTGAAATCGATGCATCCCACCGCATGGCAGATGTGAACCGAAACAATAACCGGCTCGAGTTGAAATGGTAACCTCCATCGCAGTGCATCTTACGGCAATCCGCGCGGACCCAGGTTTTTTGATTTGATAATGGACTCCATAGCCGGTAAATGCTGGGAGAAAGCCGGCCATTCCTATACGGAACCAACACAGGATTGCGCCCTTCCTTTGAAAATTGTTATTTGATCACCCGTTCATAAGGCACTTGCAGGATATATTTTTCCCGGAAAGAATCTTCCGGAAAAAAACTATGGATTTCATGAACGCGCGGGCGGGTTCCACTTACTGAAATTTCGGTGGCCAGATCGCCGCCTTTGAGGCAAATCAGTCCGCTTGCCAGTAGCCGCTCATCCAAAGGGTCCAGTACAATATTCTGAGGTCTGAGCAGCGGCCGGGCCCATTGCCAAAGATCTTTTAAAGGAGCGACCGCCCTGGAGACGGCCACATCAAATTTTCTGCCTTTTATATCTTCGGCCCGGATATGCTGCGTACTCAGGTTTGTCAGGGAAAGCGCCCCGGCCACCGCTTCCACTACTTTTAGTTTTTTTGCGATGCTGTCCACCAGGTGAAACTGCGTTTGGGGAAACAAGATAGCCAGCGGAATACCTGGGAAACCACCCCCGGTCCCTATGTCCAGAATATGAGTCGATGGAAGGAAACGAAAGACAGCGGCTATACTCAAAGAATGCAGCACGTGTTTTTCATAGAGTGCCCCGATGTCTTTGCGGGAAATCACATTGATTTGCGCGTTCCATTCCTGGTATACCGCCTCCAGTGCCTGGAATTGGCGAACCTGTTCGGGAGTAAATTCCGTAAAATAGCGGGAGATTATCTCCATTCCGCGCGCGGCTTCTTCCATAGTGAAGGGGCAAAGATGAAATAATATCCAATCATCCAGATATCCAGCAGCCACCAGAATGGGAACAGGTCGGCCTCACCCAACTTTCGCATACATCGGAAATAGACCAGTCCCTGGATTAAAAATCGCAGAAGGAAAACACCTAGAATCCACTGCCATCCGATAAAATGAGGATGGAGCAAACTGAGGATAAAGGCTGGATAAAATAAAATATGACTCAGGGAATAGAGGGTAAGCAAAAACTTATGTCTGAACTTATAATATTTTCCGGTGGTATAGTGTCTTGTTTTCTGGCGTACCCATTCGCGAAAGGTTTTTTTTGCTTCCGAAATGGTAAAAGATTCCGGATCGATTACGATACGCGTATTGGCGGAAGTGGCCACCTTATTGATAAACAAATCGTCGTCACCGCCCGGTACATGATTGATGGAAGAAAAACCTTTGTTGCGCAGGAATAGTTCTTTTTTGTAAGAGAGATTTCTGCCCACACCCATATAGGGTTGTCCTGCCAGTGCATAGGATAAATATTGCAGGGCAGCATGAAAGGTTTCAAAACGAATCAGTTTATTGAGCAGCCCAGGTTTTTTCTGGTGGGGGCTGTATCCGAGTACAATCTGGGTACCGTCCAGGTATCCATCTTGCATTTTTTCTACCCAGAATTCGCTGGCCGGAATACAATCGCTGTCCGTTAAGACCAGCACCTCGTGTTTCGCCTCCCGGATACCCATGCTCAGCGGATATTTTTTCCCCGGAATTCCTTTGGCCTCGTATTCGAGATTGACGATATGAAGGCCTCTAAAGGTTTTCTTGAATTCCTCCAGTAAATAGCGGGTATCATCCTGGCTGTTGTGGTTTACCACGATTACCTCATGGGTGCTGGGATAGGTTTGGGACAGGGCTCCGGGCAGATTGGCTGCGAGATTGGCAGCCTCATCCCGAGCGCAAATGATAACGCTGACCGGATGCTGTTGCGATTTATCTCTGGAAGGTTTGCGGAAAAAAGCGAGGCGCTGGAAAAACCAGCCATAATAAAAGAGTTGAATCAAACATATCAAACAGAAAAGGGTAAACCAGATCTCACTCCACGACAGATAGGGGGGCAGTTTAAACATCAAATACTACAGTTATTAGGGCCCGTAAAAATACGGATTTTAAACTTGCTAAGCGGCTAAATGTGAGATGCTCGCATGAGACAGCGTAGAACAAACCCACGAGGGTACCAGCAGGTCCTTCTGTCCCCGAGAAGCCGACGGATCCATCTGCTTTAGATTTGAAGATTTGCACGTTAACTTGCGTCTTCAATATGGCGCAACTCTCCTTTAGTATCACGGGAAAAGACCCGCATTCTTCTGCAAGAACCGGGGTGATTCTTACCGATCACGGAGAGATACCCACGCCGATATTTATGCCCGTGGGAACAGTGGGGAGCGTAAAGGCCGTTACCGCCGACCAACTTGTGAAGGATATCCAGGCTAGGATCATCTTGGGGAATACCTATCATCTTTATCTCAGACCGGGAATCGATGTGTTGGAAAAAGCCGGCGGCCTTCATCAATTTATGAGCTGGAACCTGCCCATTCTTTCCGACAGTGGAGGGTATCAGGTATTTTCCCTGGCCGGCACCCGAAAGATTTCAGAGGAGGGGGCGATGTTTAAATCCCATATTGACGGTTCCTCCCACCTGTTCAGCCCAGAGAAAGTGATGGATATCCAGCGTCTCATCGGCGCCGATATCATCATGGCTTTTGATGAATGTCCTGCATTTGGTACCGGTCATGCATATACGGAGCAGTCCATGCACCTGACTCATCGCTGGTTGGATCGGTGTATCAAAAGATTCGGAGAAACGCCTGACCAATATGGTTATACCCAGAGCCTTTTTCCCATCGTGCAAGGAGGCAGTTTTGCGGACCTGCGCCGGCAATCCTGCGATTACATCGCCAAAAAAGATGCACCGGGAAATGCCATTGGAGGCCTCAGCGTCGGGGAACCGGAAGATGTATTGTATGCCATGACAGCCCTTTGCTGTGAACACCTGCCGGCTCACAAACCCCGTTACCTCATGGGAGTTGGTACACCCTGGAATTTACTGGAGTGTATCGGCCTGGGAATCGATATGTTCGATTGTGTGATGCCCACGCGAAACGGAAGGAACGGAATGTTATTCACCTCCCGGGGTGTGATCAACATCGATAACAAAAAATGGGAACATGATTTCACTCCGATCGATGAAGGCACAGAATGTATATTTAGTAATATTTATTCCAAAGCCTATCTGAGGCATCTTGTCAAAAGTAAAGAGTTGACGGCGCTGACCATTGCCAGTGTACACAATCTTGCATTTTATCTCCAGTTGGTAACGCAGGCCCGGCAACATATTTTGGCGGGAGATTTCTCTGTCTGGAAATCAAAGCAGACAGCCTTATTGAAGGAGCGGTTGTAGGGTTGTAACCAACGTTTACAAAGGATTTTCAGGTTCCTTGGGTTCATCTACCAGAATCATCTGGTCGGAATGATCCCATTCATCATAGTTGCGTTTCAGTCCCCACAACCTGCCCAACAAGATGACAGAGAGAACAAATCCAAGAATCAGTCCGACGAAAATAAAAAGTATAAATGCCAGAATAATCAGGTAGATCGTAATACCCACTTTTTTATATTCCTCTTCATATAGTTTGTAGTTGCTTAACTTATATCCCAGTATACTTGCCCAAAACAACAGTCCCCAGGAAATAATTCCCATTACAAAAGCAAGACCTGCCACTTTGATGAACAGCAGACTCAAAATCAATCCGAGTACAGAAAGGATCATGGAAACAACTGAAAATATTCTGATTGTCTTGGGTTGGAACATATGGATGGGTTTGTAAGTTGAATATAATCAATTCAGACAAATAGAGGCGGGGACGCATAAGGGTATACCCTTATGAAGCCTGCTTTTTTAGAGAAAAAATTTGAAATTTTAGTGCCGGAGAAATTCCTCTCAGCCTAAGTAGATGGAGTCGATGATTTTATGGTGGGTCCCCGCCTTTTTCATCTCCAGTTCGATTTCCTGGAATCTTCCCCTGGGAAGGCTATTAATAATTTTTCCTCCGCTTAGATGATGCAGGTAGTCGCATGAATCCTGCAAGGAAGAAAATATATGAGACGACAGGACAATGGTTTTATGGAGTTGTTTGAGCTGCTGCAACATGTCCTGGATCATCATATTACTCGAAATATCCACCCCATTAAAGGGTTCATCCAAAATAAAAACCTCGTTCTTTTGAATCAACAACCCGGTAATCGCCAATTTTTTCTGCATGCCAGTAGAATAGGTCTCTGCATATTGTTTTAAGGGTAAATCAAAAAGATTCAATTCATCCAGATTATTGACAACGATGTCGCGGGCATTACACAAAAGCCGTAAATATTCATATCCCGTCATATTCGAAAAATAAAAAGGAATGGTAGGCAGGTATCCGGTTTCATTTTTTAATATCCCTTTGTCATATTCGACCTGACCGTCAAAGGATTCCAGACCAGCCACGCATTTGAAAAGCGTTGTTTTTCCAGCACCATTCTCCCCGACTATCCCGTGGATCTCTCCTTGGTGGAATTCCAAATTGATGTCAGAAAGGATCTTATGGTCCCCATAGGATTTGGAGAGAGATTTTATTTTTAACATGGCAGATATGCTTTGAGGCGCTGTGTTGCCTGAATATAAAAGAAAGGAATTGCAAAAAGTAGTGCCGGCGGGAATAAAATTCCGAAGTAAAAAATAAAATAATGGGAGATTGTCATCCTCGCCGGAAAATTGACATATACAGCCAGAACGCTGAGCATAATATACCCGGATCCCACGCCGAGCACGATCAATGCCTGATAAAACTGCCCCGGATTAAAAAGGATGAGCAGCAAAAAGACCGGCAGGGACAGAAACAAACTATAGAATATCGCCGTTTTTATTTTTTCTTTCAGGAAATTTTCAGGAGACTTGGCGTGAATCCAGACATAAAATATGGGATCCAGGTGCGCGTAAAAACTCATGCATAGAAAATATAGAGACAACAGCGTCACGAATCCAAGATTCAGATTGTGGTAGTAGACCGAAATTCCAGCAATGCAGTAAATGATCGCCAAAAGCCAGTACATGCTCCTGAAACCCGTGGTGAATTCATAAGGCCTTTTGGAAAATGGGGAAGGGATATAAAAAGTCAGGGTAAATCCACTTTTGTTATACCGGGAAAGCAGCAGGCTGGAAAAAAGAAGGACTAAGGCCATGATCCATTCTGCTCTGACCACCAGAAAGATAGAAAATGGAAGGGCGCAGAGGATATTTTCGATCAAGCGCACCATCAGAAATTTCTTCCGGAAAAAGATGGATCTTAAAAATTGGTTTCTCGATTCATTACTCTGTAAATAGACTACACCCAACGCCAGGGCACTGTAGATATAAGAAGGGGCGGGTAATTTTTTGAAAAAGGATATGGATATCAGAATAAAGGATAAAAAAAATAAAAGGATTCCTGCATAGGGATACATTCCGAAACTTTTTATTTCTCGTTTTAACCGCCTAAACTGAAGCAGGAAATAATATCTCATATAGAATGCAAACTGATTTCTTATATCCAAAAAATCAAGTGTCGTTCCTATGATCACAACCCGTTTGTGGTCAAAAACCAAAAACCTTCCAGCTAGTTTCCTTTCCAGACATTGTTGTCCTCGTCAACATCGGGGATCATCTTGTCCGGATCGATGGTAACGGTTTCTATTTTCCGGGTCGAAGGATAGTTAAAGGTCCATTGTCCGCTTTTATACCAAATTTCTACAGGCAGCGTCATCCTTCCGGTTTTGCCACCTACTTCTTTTACCTCGACTGTAACCGGCATGGGAAGTTGTTCTCTGTTTTGGATGGTAATTTGGGCCCCGTTGGCCGGATTGGATTCGATATATTCCACATCGGTTACCGCCAGATCCACTTTCCAGTTGTTCAGAAACCAGCCTCTCCAAAACCAACTCAGGTCTTCGCCACTTCCATTTTCCATGGCATGAAAGAAATCCCAGGGCGTCGGATGTTTGAATGCCCAGTTTCTGATATAATAGCAGAAGGCAGAATCAAATCGTTCTTCTCCCAAAATTTGATATCGCAGCAATTCCAGACCCATGCCCGGTTTTCCGTAGGCAGCCACCCCTAAGTAATGCGCATCGGTGACATCCGGTAAATTCATGATGGCTTCAGAATTGGGCTGGAAAAATCGGATGGAGTTTTCTCTGTATCTGGGTTTACTGTAAAATTCTCCGTGGTTAAAATCGCGGTCCGCTACCGTATTGATAAACGTATTAAATCCTTCATCCATCCAAGGATATTTTCTTTCATTGCTGCCGACAATCATGGGAAACCAGGTATGTCCGAATTCATGACTTGTCACGCCCCACAGTTCCTTTCTTGTGCTCGTAAAATGACAAAATACAATTCCCGGATATTCCATCCCGCTCACCAGACCAGCCACATTTACGGCATTGGGGTAGGGATAAGGATACCACCGGTTGGAATAACCTTCAATGCATCCTTTGGTAAATTCCGTCGACCTTTTCCATCCCGAATCCTTGGCCGATTCAATGGGGTAAACGGACATGGCCAGGGATTTTTTTCCTTCGGGCAGGTTGATGCGGGCAGCATCCCAGACAAAACCAGTGGATGCACCGAAAGCCACATCCCGCGTATGATCGCACCGGAAGTGCCAAACGAGTTTGTCTTTTTTCAGCCGGCCGGTTTTTTTGATCACTTCTTCTTCTGTACGGATCATGACGGTTTTGTCACTTTTGCGTGCATCATTCAGGCGTTTGATTTGTTCGGGGGTCAGCACTTCCGTTGGGTTCATCAATTCTCCGGAAGCAACGACCAACTGGTCTGCTGCCGTTGTGATGGTGTAATCATAATTTCCATAGTCCAGATAAAATTCACCCGCCCCGATATATGGAAGTGTATTCCATCCCAGCACATTGTCATAGACACACATGCGGGGATACCACTGGGCAATGGTATAGATCCAACCGTTTTCTGTTTCCACCCGGCCCATCCGGTCGGTGCCGTGTTCAGGAATTCCAAAATCGTAGTCAATGGCTATTTTTACGGAGTCGCCCTTTGGTTTCAGGGCTTCGGGAAGAAAGATCTGCATCCGGGTATCGTTGATGATATAGTGGATTTTTTGCTCCCGGCCCTGATAGGTGACCGTCAACGACTTTATATTATATCCCCCTTCGAAACCGTGGTTGGCATAACGACCACCACCGACCGGGGTAATGGCATCGCCCCGGGAATCCAATTTGTAAATATTTTGATCGAGCTGGAGCCATAAAAAAGGAAGCGGCTCGGGGCTGTTGTTTTTATAAAAAATTTGAACCTCACCCGAAATGGATTGATTTACATCATCCAGGGTGGCTTTGATATTGTAGTCCGCCTCGTTTTGCCAGTACTTAGGGCCCGGAGTTCCTGCAGCCGTTCTGACTTCATCGCCATAACTGGGATAAAAAAGAGGAGAGAATGCTTCATGAGGGTCAAAATTGCCCACCTTCTGGGAATAAACAGGTCTCGTTAACAACAAACAAACGCATACTAAAGCCAGTAACCTTCTAGCAATCATCAGAAAAAGATTTTAAGCCTGCGAAGATAACTGGTAAAGTGCTACTAAAATGGATAAAATATGACAAGTGGTTTGGGCGGAAAGGCTAATTTGCAGCCTTTAATACCATGAAGAAACTGGACTGGTATATATTGAAGAAATTCCTTTCAACCTTCGTATTCACCATGCTTACGTTTACGACGATTGCCGTTGTAATCGATACCAGTGAAAAGGCTGATGATTTTGTAAAATCGGGGTTAACGACTTGGGAACTGGTCACCCATTATTTTATTGGATTTGTTCCCTTTATCATGTCCATGATCTTTCCCCTTTTTGTCTTCATCGCCTGTATTTATTTCGGCTCAAAAATGGCAGGACAATCCGAATTCATTGCCATTCTGGCTGGCGGAGTTCGTTATAACCGGATGCTCCGTCCCTTTTTGGTGGGAGCGATCTTGCTGGCCGGATTGTACTGGTATGCCAGTCAGTACTGGATTCCAAAAGCTGAAGTTATCCGCACCAATTTTCAAACGACTTATGTGGATTCCAGGAGTTCCTATAATGCCGATCCGTTTCGCTCCAACAGCTATTATCTAAGAGTAGATGCAGAAACTTATGTTGGTTTGCGGTATTATGATACGGCTAGAAAAACAGCCGGTTCTTTTTTCTTGTCAAAAATAAAAAACAACAGAATTTATTATAACCTGCGCGCTGAATCCATTCATTGGGACACCACGAAAAAAAATTGGCAGCTCAACACGGTGATCGAACATACCAACAACGGATTGAAAGAAACGGCCCGGTTGATTCCCTCCATGAACATCAACCTCAATGTTAAACCAGAGGAATTGAGGCGGGATGAATATCAGAAAAACAAATACACCACTCCGGAATTAAAACAATTCATCGGGCTGGAAGAAATCAGGGGTTCTGAAGGGTTGAATACATATAAAGAGGAAAGGTATCACCGGGATGCGTCCCCTTTTTCGGTTATTATCCTCACGATGATCGGTGCCATCATTTCGACCAGAAAAGTCCGGGGCGGTAGCGGATTACTCCTGGCGTTGGGCCTGGTTATGGCCGCTTTATTTGTGATCATGGATAAGTTTTCAGTGACCTTTGCCACCAAGGGAAATTTTTCTCCCCTCCTGGCTGCCTGGATGCCCAATTTCATTTTCTGTTTCGTGGCCATTTACCTTTATTGGAAAGCACCCAAATAGGTATTAACCGCCCGTTAATTTTCGATAATCGGATTCAATGATTTGCTCCAACAACTTTCATAAGTTAACTTTAACCTTATACCAAATCATCCTTTAAACGCCGGGTATGCCCATCAAAGAAAGATTCAATATAAAGGCTGAGCGTCTCAGTGCAGAAATAAAAGACATTCTTAAAACCCACGGTTCAAAGAAAATCGGAGAAGTAACACTTTCCCAAATCTACAGTGGGATGCGAGGCATGACGGGACTTGTGACAGAAACCTCTTTGCTTGATCCCCAGGAAGGCATTCGTTTCCGGGGATATTCGATACCCGCAGCATTGCCTCTCATCCAGCAAGCACAACACATGCGAAGTTAACAGAGGAGGAGCGAAGAGCGGTCAATATAACACCCGGGCTCATACGCATTTCATGCGGACTAGAACATCCCGAAGATATCCTGGATGATATCCAACAGGCTCTATAAAAGGGCTAGCCTTCTATTCCCCCCAAATATCTTCTTTCCCGTCAATCCATCGTTTCACTGAATCGGTGGTGACGGATTTGGGTCTTTCCAGGGAATAACCCAGCGCCCGGTCCCAGCAGAGACTGGCCAGTACGCCCAGAGATCGACTGACACCAAATAAAACGGTGTAAAATTCATATTCTACCATCCCGTAGTGTACCAGCAGAGCCCCACTGTGGGCGTCTACATTCGGCCAGGGATTTTTAATCTTTCCCAGTGACTGCAGGACGGGTGGCACAGCCTCATAAATATTCCAGACTGTTTGTACCAGGGAATCATTGGGGAGGTGTTTTTTTCCAAATTCCATTTGTGCTGTAAACCTGGGATCGGTCTTTCGCAGCACGGCATGCCCGTATCCAGGCACCACCTTGCCTTCACTCAAGGTTTTTTTAACGTAGTCTATAATCTGTTGACCGCTGGGAAGTTCTGTTTTCAATTCTTCCCGCATCTCGAGAATCCATTTGATGACTTCCTGATTGGCCAGTCCATGCAGGGGTCCGGCCAGTCCGTTCATCCCCGCAGCAAAACTAAGGTAAGGGTCGCTGAGTGCGGAGCCTACCAGGTGTGTAGTATGGGCGCTGACATTCCCACCTTCGTGATCGGCATGGATGGTCATATACAATCTCAGAAGCTCATGAAAGGTCTCATCCTTATAGCCCAGCATATGGGCGAAATTTCCAGCCCAGTCCAGTAACCCATTGGGTTGAAT